>NZ_PCZU01000084.1:2767-41097 GCF_002887785.1 Rhodococcus sp. ENV425 | reverse complement strand
ACCGTCCGCCGGCCGCGGGAGCATACGTTTACCGACCCCGAAACCAACGAGGCAAAGATCCGACTGCCACACCACCCCTCGAACACACTGCTCGTCGACACCCGAGACGACCCGAAGGGGGTCCGGGGGCGGATCGCCCCTGGTCAACGCCGAAAACGCGACTCGGCGCACCGAACCGGGGGACGATTCCCGAGTTCGATGCGCCGAGGTGAGACTGGCAGGTATCAGACGTGGACGTTTTTTGATGTCGGTCTGATTGTTTGTTGATTCCGATTTGACGCTGAAAAGTTGATATTCCGATGTCGTTGTGATGCTCAGACGGTGACGGAAGTGTCGGCCTCGGAGAGCCAGCGGTAAACGGTGGCGACGGAGCGGTCGACTTCTTGGGCGATGACGGGCACCTCCACTCCGGCCTGGCGCCGGGCGAGTGCCCATTCGCGACGCTCCTCGTGGGAGTGGAAGGTCGGGATGGCGTTGGTATCGAGGTGGGTGCCGGGCAGGTGGGGCAATGGCACCTCGAGCTGTCGAGCGAGAGCGTCAGCGGTCGCGGTGCGAGTCGACCGCGCGACCGGAGTCTCACTCGCGGTCTCGGCGTCGGCACGGTTCTCGGTGATGGTCGTGACGTGAGTCTTGGGTGCGGTCGCGTTCTCGTGTGCGGTCTCACGGCGCGGCTGTGTCGCGGGCGCGGATTCGATGTGAGTCTCGGCGGGGTTCTCGGTGGGTGCGGCGGTGCGACGGCCGAGAACGGTCAACGCGTGGGTGGAGGCGAGCAGTGAGATCGGCGGGAGTGTGGCGATCACGGCGGCGAGAACGGAGTTGAAGCCGGGGGTCGTGGTGAGAACGGCGTGGATCGCGTTTCCTGCGATCGAGACGGTGGCGGCTCCGATGAGAATCTTCCAGAAGAATCGTCGTGCCCGGTGGTCGTGACGTCGGGAGACGACTCCCATCGTTGCTTGCAGGATCGTTCCGTCGACGATGACGGGGAACAGGAAGGCGATCTCTCTCGGCTGGCCGGCCTGGATGCACAGGTCTCGCAGTGCGAGGAAGCTGAGAATGAACGCGGCCGCCCCGATTCCTACGGTGATGGTCACGCCTGCGAACCACATGGATCCGCTGACGGCTGTCACGTTCTCGGGCACTGAGGCGTTCTTGCTCTTGTGTCGCTTCGTCCACTTCATAGGTTCCATAGTAACAATGAGAGCCATGACATGAGAAGTGGTTTCTCGGATGAGAGTCGCAGGTCACGACCGGATCGAGTCAGGTACGTGAGATGAGACGACCGGCGCCCCGGCCGGTTCTCGGGGGAGCCGGTCGGGGCGCGTGATGGCTCTTATCGTTCGGGTCGGCGTCTCACCATGTCAGTAGGACGTGCAGTTCCACGAACTGCGACGAACGAGGTCACGAACGCGAAAGAGGCCGCGACCTCGTTTTCGTTTGTGCGAGTGGGCGATGCCTGTTGGTTCGTCAATGTTCGCTGACGTACCGGTGGCAAACGATCGACCATGCAACGCGGTCGATCGGTATCGATCCCGGACTGAGATCGCGCACGCTGTGGGCTGCGAGGATCGGCTTGAGCGCGGCCCGCAGCGGCTCGATGTCCTCGTCGTCGAGGGCCCACCACACCTGTCTGCCGACGGTCTCGTTCTCATGCTCGGTTGCGACCGTCGCCAGCCACTGGTCTTCAAGTTCGATCAGAGCCTCTCGGCCGTCACTTGCTCTCGCGTCTTCGTCCAGCACGATTCGCCCCGACGCGCACAATGCTGATACGAACTCGTCGACTGCGCTGCGTAGACCGAACGCGCTGATCACGACTACCGCTACCACCGGGGACTCCTGCAAACACACTTGACCTGTGGTCTGACGCAAACATCCATGCGCTTGGATCGCGCGATGCGCTGCTTCGATGACTCGTCTGGTAGGTGTGCCGGCTTGCCTTCCGCCATCTAGTCGATGCTCCTGGGTACTCCGCTTGACGGCGAAGAGAACGAGACTACGCCTGCATTGAGAAAGTATCTGTGTGCCAGTGAGTCCTCGCAGAAAAGTTCTGGAAATCGAGAAGAATCCTCTGGATCCAGGAAGCGGATATCCCTCCTGGTCGAGCAACGCGAACCGCACAGGACCGTCGTTCAATGACGCTGTTGCATGATCTGTTGATGATCGTGATGCGGGTGGGCTGGATCTTGCTGGCCGTAGTGACCGTCTTTCTCGGGATCGCCGCAGCTACCAGCTCGATGTTGGAGATCACGGATTGCGAGATCGGTGTGTATTCGCGCGAGGTTCCTGGTCTGGCAGCGTGTAATGCGTCGATCTGGAGCTACTTCGGCGGCACGGTCGTGCCTGCTCTTGCGGTTCCGGTGGCGGTGTGTCTGATCCCGGTGCTCAAACCGCGACAGAGCGTTTCCTGGCTGGCGGTGGCCGCCCTATTCGCGCTTTCGGTAGTCGGGTTCTTCGCTGCATTCACGTCGTCGACACCGACGTGGGTGGGTCTGTACGGCTTCTTCTGGCCCCTTCTGCCACTGGCATTGCTCATCGCTGGGGTCGCGTCGTTGGCGAAGCCACGTCCCAGTGGATCGACCCGCGACAGCCTCCAATACGGGTAGCTCAGGAAGGGTCAGTTCGCGGCGATCAGGCCGAAGACTCCGACGACCATTCCCATGAGGCCGCAGTAGAGGAAGAAGCCAGCGCCGAGCCTGTTCTTCTCTTGCCGTTCCCTCTTGGTCATGCTTTTTCGCCGCATGTACTCGCATGCTCCGAAGCAGATGAGCGCCGCGATGATCAGTAGCCACCACAGACCCGTGAGACCTCCGGCGAGGTTGCGGACGGGTTCGGGTGGGCCGTCGAAGCCGAGGTAGGTGGTTCGGGCGTAGAGGTGGGGCTCATTCACGTCGGTGGCGGTCCTTTTCTCAGGCTCGGTCAGTCGGTGGTCGGCACTGTGTCACGCGGCACCGACTGATCTTGGTGCGTCGTGGTGCGCCCCGCTTTCGGCTCGACGGTGAGGATGGCGACCGCTACGACGAGAACGGTGGCGGCAACTGTCATTCGGCCGGGTACGGGATGGGTGTTGTTTGTGCTGGTGGGAGCGTTATCGTCGCAGGTTCTCGCGCACACTCGCATGGGTGCTCGAGGGGTCTCTGCACTGCTGCCTAATGTCAGGGATTCCATAGTAAATAATGGGTTATATGAGGCGTGAGAGTCCCACTGGGGAGTGAGAATGGGTGGTTCTCATCGTGTCCTCAACGCATGAGGATGTGCGCCTGAGAACCGGTCAGGTGCGATTCCAGCGGCCGACGCCGGTCTGGGCGGTGGACTTGACTTCCCCGGTGGCCGGGGCGTCCCAGCTGTGGCCGTTGTTGTGTTCGGCTTCGAGTCGTTCGATTGTCTCGAGGACGGCGGTCTCGAGGAATTCGCTGAAGGTGCTCGGTGGGAGGACTGCGCGGGTGCCGAGGTAGGCAGCGCGGATGCGTTCGGCCTGGTCGGTGTGGAACCCGAGTTTGGGGCGCGGTGTGCGTGACGCCTCGGTCATTGCTGGTCCTGTTCTCCTGGGCGGCCGGGGGCGTTGCGTCCGACGCCGGTCTGGGAGAGGGATTTGAGTTCGCTGCGGCTGGGGGTGCGCCAGGGCCGGCCGTCGTTGTGTTCGGCTTCGAGGCGTTCGGTGGCCTCGACCAGTAGGTCGGTGATGAACTCGCTGAGGGTGGCGGGGGGCAGGATGGCGCGGGTGCCGACGTAGGCGGCGCGAATCCGGTCGGCGTCGGCTTCGGTGATGTCGAAGGCCATGCGCTTCTTCCCGGTCATGGTTCTCATCGTAACTTCGGTACGTGAGGCACAGCCTCTGCCACGAGTGGACATGTTCGAGGGTTCGAAAGGGAGAAGGCGGGGCGGATACCTGATATGGCTCGGCATGACCTACCCGAATAATATCTGTATATGGCTCGGCGTGTCCTACCCGAATACTCGATCTTGGTAGTGCACAGTACTCGGCATGGAAACGGCGGGGGAGTCCCTTCTCACTGACGAGCAGTGGGGAAACGAGGTGCTCCTGCCGCATCGGCCCTTCGCGACGAACCAACTCGAGCACGGTCAGTACCGAATGAGCCGTGACCAGGCATTGATGATGCGCTACATCCAGCACTCTCCACACGCGTTGCTCGGATCGATCGTCATTGACTGTGACCACCCCGATGCGGCGATGCGGGCGTTCGAGAAACCGTCGGATCATCCGACGCCGAGCTGGGTCGCGCAGTCTCCCTCCGGGCGGGCGCACCTGGGTTGGTGGCTGGGCGACCATCGAGTCTGCCGTACCGACTCGGCGCGGTTGACTCCGCTGCGCTATGCCCATCGCATCGAGCGAGGTCTGTGTATCTCCGTCGGCGGGGACTTCTCCTACGGTGGGCAGCTGACCAAGAACCCGATCCACCCTGAATGGGAAACCATTTACGGTCCAGGGGATCCGTACTCGTTGCGGGATCTGGCGACCATCTACACACCTCGTCAGGCTCCGCGCCGGCCCGACCGCTCCGTGGGTCTGGGCCGCAATGTGACGATGTTCGACACTGCCCGTAAGTGGGCGTACCCACAGTGGTGGCACCATCGTCATGGCACCGTAGACCAGTGGCTCCAACTGGTTCTTCAGCGTTGTCACGGAATCAACAGCGAGTTCGCCGACCCTCTTCCTTTCATCGAGGTCCGTGCCACGGCGTACTCCATCGGCAAGTGGATCTGGCGTAACTTCGACGAGGGGACGTTCCGGGCGCGCCAGGCAGCACGTGGCAGCAAGGGCGGCAAGGTCATGAGCTCCGCCAAACGGGAAGCAAACAGGAAGCGGGCCACTAAGTTCAATTTGGCGACAGCATTGGAGTTCGCGCAATGAGCGGCAGCGCCCAGGCACAACAACGTCGGTCCATCACCGCAAAGGAACTGGCACGCCGGCTCGGCTCGTCGGAGCGCACTGCACGTCGCCTGATTGCCGAACCCCGAGACCAATTCCTCGAACGCGCAGAACGCCGACGCAAGCAGGTGGTCGAACTTCGCCAGCAGGGGATGAAGTACCGCGAGATCGCCGAGAAACTGGAGATGTCGACCGGAGCGGTGGGTCGGATACTGCATGATGCCCGCAAGCTCGAGGGGTAGGAGCGGCTTCCGCGTGAAACGATTCGATTCCCCTTCGCCGCTGTGGTTCTGACCGGAGCGAGAATTTCGTTCAGTAGTGGTGCCGGTCGAAGCGGTCCCTGCGGGTCCGGGTGCGCATGCCCGAGCGCTGGAACAGTATCTGCCGGATCTCGGCGAGAGCGGTGGCACGGGTGTCGTCGCTGGCCGGAGGATGAGCAGCACGCCGGTCGAGTTCGGCGCGACGTTCGGCGGCGCGGCGGTCCTGGATCTCAGTGCGGCGCTCGGTGGGGGTAGGCCCTGACCACACCTCGGCGAGGGCACGGAGCTGCCAGCGCAGGAAAGCTGTCGGGGACGCTAGGTGTGGGAGGCTGCGGTCGCGGCGGAACTCGGTGATCTGGTCGGCTACGTCGTCGCCGGTCCATCGGGTGGTGTCGATGCCTGCGGCGGTCAGGGCGTCGGCGATTGCTCCGACGTGGTGATGGGTGATTCCGGGGACGTAGTGGCCATTCCGGTCCACGCCGCGGTATTCGGGCATTGTGGGACCGAGTCGGTCGGCCAGGCGCGCTGCGGCGATCTGAGCGTGTAGGGGTCGTGGGCCACCGGGGACCGCGGTCGAAGCCCGGGCGCGGCGCGGAGCGCGCGCGTTGGTGATTACTTGAGAACAAGAGATACCTGTAGAACCCAAAGGGTTCTCCGGTAGATCCGCATGATTCGGAAACTGGGGATAAACAGAAGAGTTGGCAGTGAACTTGCTGGTCAAGGCCCACACGGAAGCTGCGCGAAGTTGCTTTCCACCGTGGGTGAGGCTGGCTTCGATGCGTTCGGCGATGGTGAGGTAGCGGCCGCGGACGAGCTCGACGGCGGCTCCGATGCGGCGAAGGATCTGGCGGGCACGATCGAGGACGTCGATGCTGATGCCGGCGTACTCGGCGAGGGTGTCGCGGGCGGCGGTGAGGCTGCGGCCGGTGGATTCGTCGGCGTAAGCGGCGTGAGCGTTGGCGGCGGCGATGAACTTGTCCGGGGCGATCCGGTGCTCGTGGCAGATCTTGATGCCGGTCTCGCTGCGGGCGAAGGTGATGATCTGGCGCATCCAGCCCGCGCGGGAGTCCCAGACGGGGATGTGGGAGTAGGCACCATCGGCTACGCGGAGGTTGTAGCTGCCGCGACGGCGACCACGACGGGTCTGGGGAGCGGCGCGGCCGGGACCTCGACGGTTGTCCCGGGCGGTGTGTGCGCTCCGTTGAGGGCGACACGCGGGAGTGTGATTTGAGACGGAAGTTGGCCCAAACGAGCAGCGCTCGCTAATATGCATAACGAAGGCTTTCTGGAGAGAAAGTTCGAGTGCCCGAGGAGTTTGGCGACTTTGCTCGGTCACATATTCGGTTTGGAAGACCCCTCGCTTGGCAGGCGGGGGGTTTTCTGCATCTGAGGGCGGGCTAGTTGGCGGCTAGCGGCCCTCTCTGGTGGCGTTTACACGGCCACCGCCTTGATCTCGCGGGCAAGGTCCGGTCGACCGGCTTGTAGTGCGAGCAGGTCGGCGACGTATTGGGATAGCGCGACCTTGGCGTCTTTGGCATCGTTGCGGAGCTGTTCGTGCAGCTCAGCGGGGATGCGTAGAGTCATCGCGGCGCGGTCGCCTTTATGCGGCTGTGCCATGCGTAAACCCCCGTTCTTCAAGATCGGCCCGTTGAATCTGACTCAGGTTAGCGGCTGCGAGCGCGGATGTCAGTTACCCCCGTACATCGGCGTGGCGCGTGTCGACTAGTGGGACGGCAGTCAGGGAGCCCTTGAGCGGTGGGAGGCGGCGGTGTGCCTCTCGCCGGCGGTGGGGCACACTCTCACGAATGGCGTCACCGCAGCTTTCGACGAGCAGCCCTGCGACCACCGACTCCCAGCCGATCCCGCGACCTCGATGGAGACTTCCGCTGGTGGGTGATCTGCTCAGTATCGATGTGGCCAAGCCGGTTCAGCGTGAGATGCAGATGGCGCAGGAACTCGGTGGGATCTTCGAACGCAAGATCCTCCAGCACCGGCTGATCGTGGTCTCCGGCGCCGATTTGGTGCGCGAGGTCAACGACGAGGAGAAGTGGGCGAAGTTCCTCGGCAAGCCGCTGCGCAAGCTTCGTGTCATCGCTGGCGACGGGCTGTTCACCGCGTTCAACTCCGAACCGAACTGGCACAAGGCTCACAACATCCTCGGACCGGGCTTCAGCCAGGCCGCGATGCGCGGCTATCACGACTCGATGCTCACCGTCGTCGACCGGCTGGTCGACAGCTGGGACGCCGTCGCGGCGGACGGCGGGTATGTGGACGTGCCGAAGAGCATGACGTCGCTGACCTTCGACGTCATCGGCCGGTGCGGCTTCAGCTACGACTTCGACTCGTTCGGCCGCACCGAACCCGATCCGTTCATTGCGGCGATGAGCCGGGCGCTCGAGTACATCAACCGCTCGTCGAACGACATCCCGATCCTGCGGGCCTTGTTCGGCCGCGCGGCGCGTGAGCAGCACGAACGCGACATTGCGCTGATGCAGGGCACTGTCGATCGCATCGTCGAGGAGCGGATGCACTCCGGTGGGCAGCACGGCGATCTGCTGGATCTGATGATGCACACCGTCGATCCCGACACCGGCGAGAAGCTCAGTCCGGAGTCGATCCGCAATCAGGTGCTGACTTTCCTAGTCGCGGGCAACGAGACCACTGCGGCGACCTTGGGTTTCGCGGTCCATTTCCTGAGCCGACATCCCGAGGTGGTGACGAAGGCGCGGGCGGAGATCGCCGAGGTCGTCGGGGCCGACGGTCGGATCGGGTACGAGCAGGTCGCCAAGCTGCGGTATGTGCGGCGGGTGGTGGACGAGACGCTGCGGTTGTGGCCGGCCGCCCCGGGTTATTTCCGCAAGGTGCGTGGTGAGACCACCCTCGGCGGGCGCGTCCTGCCGAAGGGTTCGTGGGTGTTCGTACTGTTGCCGCAGCTGCACCGGGACCCGCTGTGGGGCGACGATCCCGAGCGGTTCGACCCGGATCGATTCGAGCCCGAGGCCGTGCGAAAGCGGCCGGCGCACATCTTCAAGCCGTGGGGCACCGGGATCCGGGCGTGCATCGGTCGGCAGTTCGCGTTGCACGAGGCGGTGCTCACGCTCGCATCGCTGATCCGGCGGTACGACTTCGCTCCGGAACCGGGTTACGAGCTCGACGTGCACGAGGCGATCACTCTCAAACCGCGGGGGTTGAAGGTCAAGCTCTCACGTCGGTGACGGAGGCTGCCGACAGGTAAGTTCCCCCCCGGGCAGCCGTACTGTGCCCACGGTTCGGGGGAGGTTATAAGTCAATGGTTCTCAACGAGTGGCATTTGGTCGAGACGTTGGTCGACGGCGAGAGGTCCGTTGTCAGCTGCGGCGGCGTAGTTAAGGATTGGGCGTCGGTGACCCGGCATGTTCAGCCGGCCCCGGATCTTCCGGTCACGCGGATCGTCGACGAGGTGATCCGCACTCGTCGGCCGGTGTCGATCGATCTGCGCTCGCGTAAGGGGGCGCAGAAGGCGTTTCACATCGAGGCGCTGCCCGTTCTCGGCCCCAGCGGGGAGGCGCACGGTGTCCAGGTATGGGTGGGGGAGCCCGGCCGGGTTCCCACCCCACCTCGTATCGCAGCTGGGATTGCGTGGAGTCTCGAGCGGATGGTGATCGGCCAGACGGTCGAAGCCTCGATGATGTCCGGGGTGCTTCCTGAAGAGCACGTTCCGGAGCGAACTCCTGCGGAGTACATCGCCAAGGCGGTGAAGTTCGACGATTCGGCGTCGTTGTTCGAGCTGGGCATCGATCCGGTGCACGGTCGCCGGTGGGAGGCTCCGATGTCAGTTCTGCACGCCGACGGGCGGGTCATGCGCTGGTACTGCTGGGGCAAGGGTCGCACTGATCCGGGCAATGTGGGACTGCGGCTGCTGTGGCACGACGTCTCCGATACGACGTCACCGGAGTTGCCGACGTTGAGCGAGCTGGGAATGCAGGAGATGCTGCGGTCAGCGGGGGTCTACACCGGCGTCTTCGTCGCCGATCTCGCCGTTTTGACGATGTGGCTGCCGGATGCCCCACCGTGGGTGTCCTGGCGAAACGTCAAGGGCGGAAACGAAATCATGCATCCCGACGACCGGCACGTGCTGGCCGACGCACTGGCAACGTTCCACTCGGGAGATACCGCGCCTCGGTGCGTCCGAGCTCGTCTGCGTTCGAAATCGGGCTGGCGGGCAGCACAATTGTCGATCAGCCCGTATCCCGGCCCCCTCAGCGACCGTCTCGTGCTCGTTCAGATTTCAACGATTCCGGATGAATTCGATGCGGCCACAGAGGATTTGCAGGGATCAGATCGGGGGGTGCGAGGCGGGTAGGTTGGTCCCGGACTATCAGCTGTGATCTGGTAGTTTGTCTTCCGCGTCCCCACCCGTGGGGATTTCCCGGGGCTTGCCCACTCGGCCTCGGATGTAGCACAGCCGGTTTCGGCCGCTTCCGCATATCCGCGTGAGGCGGGCTGCTATCTCCGCGGGGGGAGCTCAGACGTGGTTATCCGTATTTGTCGTACGTCGACACACAGCGTGTCGCGCGTGTCAGACGGGTGCGCCCGGCGGTCGGGTTCGGGCCCGTTCGTAGGCGGCGCGGACCTCGGCTGTGTCCACTTCCAGAGCTCGGGCCAGTCGTTCGGCTACCGGCTCTCGCAGCGAGGTTTCCCCCAGCTCGAGGCTGCTGAGCGAGGCCGTGGAAATGCCTGCTTGCAGCGCCAGCTGGGGCTGGGTCAGGCCGGCCTGGACGCGCAGATCACCCAGATACCGGTCGTGCAGGGGTATCCGCACCAGCTCGGACATCGAAACGTCGAGGGCGGCGGCGACACGGGCCAGACGGTCCACCTGCGGGGTCGCCTGCCCGGATTCCCAGGCACGCACGGCCGCCACGCTCACTTCGGCGAACCTCGCCAGGTCACCACGGGTGTAACCCTTCTCTGTCCGCAGATCGATCAGCCTCTCACGGTCGAATCCCCGAAGAGGCCGTCTCGTCATGCCCGAAACCTTTCCACGAGCCATAACACTGCCCTACAGGAATGGTTTGCGTCATCTTCCACTGGAATAGATTATGCTGTAATCTTCCGGAATAGAGTTTCAATGAAGGGTTTCGTGGCGAAGGAGGTAACGATCGGCTGAGCCGAGGAGCGTCTGGCCGGCAACCAGCGCGAGCCACGGTGAGGCCACCGGCAAAAAGGGAAAACCCCGGACACGTGTCAGTGATTGGCGTCGGTGTCACGTATCCGGGGTTGAACCACCTACGTACCAACCCGTCCGGGCTGACTACGCAAGCTCGGGCACCAGGTCACTACGGACGAGAGCCCACTTCCTTGTCGGGCGCTGCTGTTCTGGCGTTACTCGACTGTGCGCGCCAGCAGCAGCGTTCCCGCACCTAGTCGGCGCTGCCGACACGTGCACAAGCGGACTACTTCCCCTGTGGTGACCACCCGATCTTCTCGGCCCTGACGGATCTCTTTCTCGCTCAGGTCCTTCATGCATTCGGGACTCGATTCATTCGCAGGAAAGGCGACGTACATGTCCGTATCCAACGAAGATCAGCTGGTTTCCGGCACCGGCAGACACCGGCGCCGCCGAACGACCAGTGCGGTGCTCAGCACCGCGACTCTGGCACCGGCGGCAGCCGGGTTGCTCATTGCCTTTGCGCCGACGGCAGCAGCAGCGCCGACCGGCGACTCCGGCGGCGGGCAGGCAGGGATCACGTCCCCGCCGCAGTCCGGTGGTGGGCAGGCGGGCATCACCTCCACGCCACCCTCGACTTCTGCTCCTGCACCCCCGACTCCTGATCCGCAGCCCGCCGAGAACTTCTGGGTAGCGCCTCCGGCCGAGTACAACCGCGGCACCCGCGCCTACAACCCGCAGACCGGCGGCGGTGTGTCGATGGCGCAGTACAACGGCTATTCGGGCGGCGACAACTCCGGCTACTCCGGTTACAGCGTTCCTGCTCCGCAGGCGCCGGTCGTGGTGGAAGGCCTGACCCTGCCGATCGAGGCTCCGGTCAACAAGATGCGTTTCGGCCGGGTGATCTTCGACCAGCCGAACTGGGTCTCGGACGTCGATGCCGACAAGACCAACCGCACGACCGCAGTGGTCGAGGCGATGGTCACCGACTACCACCGGTCGACCGGCATGGAGACCGAAGAGGCCGAAAAGATCGCCTCGGCCCAGGTTGCAGGCACGGCCGTAGGTGCAGCGACCGGCTTCGGCACCGGCTGCCTCGCGGCTGGTGTCCCGACCGCACTGGCAGTGAGCACGGTCGCGGGCATCGTCGGGGCTGGAGCAGGCACGATGGTGCCTCTGCCGATTCCGGGGGTTGCTCCCGTGACCTCGGGCGTTGCCGCTACCGCCGCTGGTGCGGCGGCCGGATTCGGACTCGGATGCGCGGTCGGTGGTGGACTGGGCGCACTCGGCGGCGGTCTGGCCGGGTACGGGGTCGGCACGGCTTACGGCGCGGGCGAGGATGCCACGCCGATCGAAACCGAAGTGCCCGACATCGAGGCCGAACAGGTCACCGAACAGGTCGACACCACGCTCGCGCAGTGGTCGGAGGATCCCATCGGTGCGGCTGCGGTCGACGCTGTGCAGACCTTCGCCACCGAGACCGCACCTGCGATCGATGAGCAGGTCCGCGACTTCGTTCAGACACAGCCCGGTGGCGAGCAGGTCATCGAGCAGGTCGACCAGGCACTCGACTCGTTCTTCACCGACGCGACGCCGGGACTGGCATCGCGCCTGGTCAGCGAGGCGGTCGGTCTGGGTCTCGGCGCGCCCGCTCCGGCAGTCGACGCCTGAGTCCAGTCGAAGAGGGAGACGAACCGATGAAGCGGAACGACCGAACGGGCTCACCTCGGGTGCTCGATGCGACCGCACCTCGCACCCGCATGGTTCGGGAGTCGGTGCCGGTGTCGGTACCGGCGGCCGAAGAGCGCTTTTCCTCCGGGAGAACCGCGTCCGCCCGTGAGTCAGCGTCTCGAGTGGTTGCGGCGGCCGATGCCGGTCGCCGCGCCACTCACCCGACCACGCAGGTGACCACGCGCCGCCCTGTCGGGAAGGGACTGACCTACGCCGGTCTCGGCCTCGCGGCCGTGGCCGTCGTGGGACTGGCCGGCTGGGGCATCACCGCTCTCGGCGGCGGTGACGACGACGCGGACTTCGGTGGCCTGGTCCCGGACACCGCAACCGCTGCGCCGACCGCGGCAGCGGCAGATGATCCGTGCTCACCTGGCGAGGGTGACCAACTCTCCGGGGAAGGGGTGATCGCGGCGCTCGAACACCGCTATTACCTGCTGCGTTCGGGTGAGTCGGTGCGGGAGTTGATGGCCCCTGATGCGCCGTTGCCCGACGCGGCAATGATCCAGCAGGGCATCGACACCGTGCCGCTGGGGACCACGCACTGCCTCGAGGTCACGGCCATCGGGCCGAACACCTACAGCGCGCAGATCACCGAGGTCCGCCCGGATCGGCGCAACGAGTTCAAACAGCGCATCACAACGACCACGGCCGAGGACGGCCGAGTGATGATCCGCTCCATCGAAGAGGTCGGGTCATGAGGAAAGCAAGTCTCGCTCTGGCAGCGGCAGCAGTGACCACCGCGGCCGCGGTAAGCACACCGACGGTTGCTCATGCAGCGGAAACGAACGGGTGTGCGCGCACGATCGCGCTGATGATTCCCGGCACGACGGAAACGTCCGCTCATGCTGATCCGACCGTGCCGACGGGCATGCTCGCGGCGGTCGGTGACGCACTCGAGCAACGGTTCGGCAAGAACCTCGACGTGGTGTACGTGCCGTATCCGGGCGAGGCGTTCTTCAACGGCACGTCCTATGCCGAATCGAAGTCGCGGGGCGACAAAGCGGCAGCGGAGTTGATGGAGCGGTGCCCGTCGTCGACGTACCTCATCGCCGGGTACAGCCAGGGCGCGCAGATCGGCAACGATCTGGCCGTCAACATCGGCCACGGTCTCGGCCCCGTCACTCCGCAGCAGGTCAAGGCGGTGATTCTGCTCGCTAATCCGAAGCGGGGCACCGAGGGCGCAACGTTGATCGGCCCGCCCCTGAGCGGTCAGGGCATCGCGGGGCCGGCCCCGGAAGGGTTCGGCAAGCTCGCGGGCAAGGTGTTCGACATCTGCCACCCGGACGATGCGTACTGCAACACCGATGGTCAGTCGACGCCGTTCCTGGCGTCTCTGGGCCGGATCATCGCCAATCCGCCGGGAGCGGTCGACGTTTCTGCCGAACTCGCCTTGACTGCATCACCCCAGACTCCGACGATCACCGGCACGTCGACAGTGGCGCAATCCTCCCTGGTCGATGAGCTGTCCTCGCCGGGGACCTGGCGCAACGCGGATCTGTCGGCGGTGTTCGGGGCAGCCTCGCAGCTGGCCGAGTCGGTGTCTTCGCTCGATGCCGCTGGTCCGACGTCGACCACCTTGGCAGCGAACATCGCCCGCATGACGCAGCAGGCGCGGCTGGTGTCGGAGACTTTGACGCCGGTCGACCAGGCGCGACAGTGGATCGACAGCAATCCGGGCGCGCGTGAGACGTTCACCTCGGCTCCCGAGGGATCGCCGGAGGCGACGACGGCGGGTGTGCTCGACATGCTCGAGCAGGTCGATGTCCCGGCGGTGTTGTCGGCCGCCGAAGCGGTGACCGGGGTGAGCACGGCCTTGCTTGAGTCACGGGCCTCGGGGGAGTCGGTCGATGTGTCGACGCTGGCAGGGTCGGCAGATGCGCTGGTCGCGGGTCTGTCGCCGTTGGCGGCCTCGGGTCCGGTGGAGTTGCGGACGGCAACGCAGGTGCTTTCGGTGGCCAAGCCGACGACGATCATCAATCAACTGCTGGGCGTCGTCTCCGGCGTGACCTCGGTCGACTATCCGGCGGTCGCGGCCGGGTTGCAGCAGCTTCCGATCAAGATTGCCACCGGCGATGTGCACGGGGCGCACGCGGTCGCGGGGGATCTGAACAATCAGCTCTCCCCGCTGGTGAAGATGGCTGCCGGGGTGGATTTCAAGACACTCTCACGGCTGGTGGCGATGGTTCCGGACCCGTCCGGCACGGCCGCAATCGCCGCGCTGGTGCTTGATCTGCTCGGCAACGTCGATGTGATCCGCTTGGCCCGCAATGTCGGTGAGATTCAGGAAATCGCCTGGTCGGTGGCCGAAAGCGGGAACGTGCTTGAGCTGTCTCGGCTGATGCCGGTGGCGGTGGATCTGGCGCAGGTGGCTCTCGGCGTGCTCACCCCGGGCCAGAAGATGAGTCCCGATCAACTGCACGATCCGGGCGATCCGATCGGCTCGCTGATGTCGGTGCAGGCACAGGACAGTGATCTGGCCGGCCTGGGCCAGTCGGTGATGACGCTGGCGAGCAGTGACAGTGCGGCCGAGCTGGGGCAGCTGGTGGCCGAAGGATTCACCGCGGCGAGTTTCTACGCCTCGAATTCGCACATTGCGTATCCGAGCTGGTCCCCGGATGGGAGGGACAACGCGATCGACACGATGGTGAAGGTTTTCGCCAAGGCGATCGGCTGAGGCCGGTCGGTCCTGGTCAGCGGGTGGTGCCGCTGCTAGGACCGGGAGCCTTCCACTAACGCGGCATCCGACCTCGGGCGGGCGGATGCGAAGTCACTCACGTGCATGGCCTGGGCGGGCTAGCGACAAGCACTCATGCAAAGGGGGTGAGAACGTGGCTTCTTCGACGACGAAAATTACGCTGGCGGCCAGCGTCGTGGCCCTGATGGGTGCGCTGGTGATGTGCGGCAGCGACAATCCCGATCCGGACAACTGCCTGCCGACGCAGGGACCGTCCCGGTCACCGAACAGCCTGCGTGCTGCCACCGGCAAGAAGGTGCAGCCGATGGTCACCGGCACCTACACGTTCACCTCCGGTTTCGGCCCGCGCTGGGGTACCTCGCACAACGGCATCGACCTGGCGGCGCCGATCGGTACGCCCTTCTATGCACCGATCGACGGAATCGTTGTTGCAGCAGGAGATTCCGGCGCGAGCGATGAGAACGGTTTCGACAACTGGATCATCGTCGACTCGGCCACCGCGGACGGGTCGACCATCTCGACGGTCTACGGGCACATGTTCCCGGACGGTGTTCTCGTCTCCGTCGGTGACGAGGTGCGCGCCGGGGATCTGATCGGCCTGGTCGGCAACGCCGGAGGTTCGACCGGACCGCACCTGCATTTCGAGGTCTGGCCCGGGGGCCGACTAGACGGCGGATCTCCGATCGACCCGATGCCGTGGCTGGCCGATGCGTCTGAACTCGACGCTCCGCAACAGCGTCCGACCTCGCCGAATGTGCAGCTGGTCGCGGCCGAGACTCCGCTCGGTGCCGGTTGCACCGGCCTGACGCGCCCCGGCGGACGCTCCCTCGCGCCGGGATCGGTCCCCGAGGAGTTCCGGGAGTGGATCGTCAAGGCGGCTCAGACCTGCGAGGCGATCGACGCTCCTTTGCTGGCCTCCCAGCTCTACGCCGAGAACCAGTTCCGCTACGGTCCCTCCTCGCCGGTGTCTCCGGCGGGGGCACGCGGGCCGGGGCAGTTCATGCCCGCAACCTGGGCCTCGATCGGCCAGGACTACGACGGTGACGGCGTGGCCGACGTGAATTCCATCGGTGATTCGGTGATGGCGATGGCCGCCTACGACTGCCAGATGTGGGAGCAGACGCAGCAGTGGCTCCGCGAGGGAAAAGTCTCAGGTGACGGCACCGAGTTGATGCTCTCGGCCTACAACTGCGGGCCGGGCAACACACTCGCTTCCGGCGGGGTGTGCGGCAACGCCGAGACCACCGCTTATGTCCGCAATATCCTGGCCGGCCGCGCTGACTTCGCCGGGGCGGACCAGCCTCGGCCGCCGTCGGTGAGTGGTTCGCGGGTGGTCGATGCAGCACTTGGATGGCTGGGCACCGATTACGCCTGGGGCGGCGGGGATGTCACCGGACCGACTCGCGGCATCGCCGATGGCGGTGTCGCTGATGAGCACGGCGACCACAACAAGGTCGGCTTCGACTGCTCGGGCCTGGTCGTGTACGCGGTGGCGCAGGCGACGGACGGAAAAATCGTTCTCCCACACCAGGACTCCGCTCAGGTCAACGATCCTCGAGGGACGCCTGTAACCGAGGCGGCGGACTTGCAACCCGGAGACATCGTGCAGCCTTACCCCGGCCACGTGTGGATCTGGAAGGGGGACAACAAAGTTGTCGAAGCACCCCAGTCCGGAGAGAAGGTCCGGATCACCGAATGGACGCCCCCGAAACATGTCAGAGCCATCCGATTTGATTGATGCACAACGGATTTCATACTCCAGAACATCGGAAACGATGACACACCAGGAAGGGAACATTACACCGTGAGCGAAGAGTGGGATACGGCGGAATTGGCCGTCCGCACCCTCGGATCGACCCGGACAGTCCAGGCGATGACGGCCTCGGACCTGCGGGCTTGGGCTGCGGAGAACAACCTGATGACGCGCACCCAGTGGCCGAAGATCAAGCGCGAGCTCTACAAGCAGTTCGATGTGGACTACGACGCCCTGCGAGAACGCGAGCAGCGTGAACGGGCCGAGAAGCTGGCCGCGGCCGCCGCGTCGGCTCCGGTGGTGTCCTTGGCCTCGGCCGGCGACGAACGTGGCTCGTTCGCCGTCGTCGGTGATGCCGACACCAGCGATGTCGCCTGGTACGGATCGTTCCACAAGGATGATCGGATCTTCCGGCCCGGCGATCAGGACTCGGCGGATGAGGCCAGCGCCGGTAAAGCCGTGTTCCTCGCTGCGAAAGTCCGCGACCACCTCGAGGTCGAGGCGGTTCGGTTGCGTCTGCGGGTGAGCAGTGAACGCATTGACGGGGTGAAACTGGCCGATCTCGCGGCGAAAAAGCAGGTCATCCTCGATCTCGAGGTGACGCCGACCGGCAATCCGGCCGAGCAGTGGTGCCTCGAACCGGGCTACGGCGAATGGCGGGCGATCCGTCTGTCGGATCTGGTGGTGGCCGAATGATCCGCCGACTGGCACTGATCGGTGTCCTCGCCGGAGCCCTAACGGTGGCCGGATGCAGCTCCGAGACCGACCAGGATCAGACCACTACGAACTCGTCGGCACAGCCGTCGTCGACGGAGGCATGGCCTCCCACCGAACCGGCTGCGCCCACCGAGCAGTCCACCCCCGCTCCGGCGGCACCGAGTGTGGACACCTCCGATCCGGGCGAGCTCGGCCGCACGGTCGTCGAGACCTGGTTCTCCTATGACACCCGTACCGACACCAATCGCAACGACGCGCCGGTGCGGGCCGCCGATCTGGGCGTGCTGACCGGCGAACTCGACGCGCAGGTCCGCGCCGATGTGCAGATCCCGGTCAAGGCCAGCGGTGAGTGGGCACAGTGGGCGTCGCAGGGCGCGACGGTCACCGCCGTGGCGGTGAAAGTCCCCAACCAGGGACAGGCCAATACCGCGACGAAGTATCACGGCATGTACGAGGTGACCAGCACGGTCACCGATTCCAGCGGCACCGAGATCGGCACAGACGTGCAGTACGTCGCCGTGGTGCTGACCGACAACGGCGACGGATGGCGCGTGTCGTCCGTCGCCACCCTGTGAGGTGAGCGTGATGGCTGACATCGCTGACTACAACCACGAACCGACCATCGACCCGCGTCGGCTGCGGCTACGCCCGAACCGTCCCGCTCTCGAACCCGAACCGGCCCCGGCTCCCGAGCCTGTAGCCGAGGACATCGCCGATCCGTACGGGGTCGGAGTAGCTGCTCTCGCGGCCGTCGACGAGCCGATCGCGCCGACAGCAATGCCGTCCACCGGGCACGGCGCACTGTTCGACGAGGCCGCCTCACCGGCACTTTCCCAGCCTGCTCAGTGGGGTTGGCGGGGTCGGATCAATGCAGCTCTGGGAACGAAACTGGCCCCGAAGGCGGCATCGGCAGAGACCGGCCACCGGGCGGCGGTCGAAGCGATCCAGCGCACGCTGCCGGGTTCGGGCACGGTCGCTGTGGTCAACACCAAGGGCGGAGCCGGCAAAACGCCGACGTCGATTGCGCTGGCAGCGATGCTCGGTAAGCATCGCGGCCGCGGGGTCGTGGCGGTGGATATGAGCGAGGCCGGCGGCACCCTCGGCATTCGCGCAGCGCGCACCGCACCCATCGAACGCACGGTGTGGGATGTCCTCGACAACGCATCGCGGCTGATGTCGGCCGACGTCGAGGCGGGGGAGCTGGCGGCGTATCTGCGGCTCCAGCCCACCCATGACGAGATCCTGGCCGGGGACACCGATTCTTCCTACGACGACATGCTCGGCGAGGACGAGTGCGCGGCGTTGGGCGCGGTGCTTCGTCGCCATCGCGACCTGTTGATTATCGACACAGCCACCACTGCGCAGGCCGGGGCATGGCAGTGGGCGGTGCGCCACGCCGACGTGCTGGTGGTGCCGCTGCCGATGCGCCGGGACATGGCGCAGCACGCCTACGCGATGCTCGAGGGCCTGCGTAAGCGGGGGTTCGAGCATCTGGTGCGCTCGGCGATCGTGCTGCTGTGCGCGACGCCGGGATCCGATCCGAACCTCGAAACTGCGATTGTCGACGAGTTCGACTCTCTCGGTGTGCAGACCTACGTTCGGGTCCCGTTCGAGCCGGTCTTCGCCACCGGTGAGCGGATCACGCTCGAGGCGTTGTCGCAGAGTTCGATCATCGCGTGGACGAATGTCGCGGCGATGGTGACCGATGCACTGGCCGAGGCCATCGTCGAGCGGCAGGCCGGACTCCGGCAGCAGGGGGTACCGGCTCCGGCGGTCGCCCCGGAACCGGCTCCGCCGACGTTCGCGGCGGACGTTCCGAGCTTCGTAGCGCCCCAGCCGGCCCCGGCTCCCGAGTCGGTTCCCGCAGCTGAGCCGCCCCCGGCCCCGGTAGCCGAACCCACTGCCGCTCCTGCTCTCCGGGTGCCTGAGACGGACCCGGCCAGGGACCTGCCCCTGGACTACCGGCCCACCGCCGAGGCGGCGGACTCGGACCCCGCACCGGACGCCTCGAGCGAATCAGGCACTGAGGTGCACCAACCGCCGGCCCCGGCGCGACGGCCGCAACCACCGAAGCCGTCGAGCTTCGATCCCTACGCCTGACCTTCTATGTGACCTACGAACTTAAGGACCCCTGTGATGTCTCGCAATACCTCGATGCGGTCGCTACCTCGTAGCGTGGCCCGTGCTGCGTCCCTGCTGTCGGCCACGATCGGCACGGTGTTGCTCACCGCCGGTACCGCCTCGGCTCAGACCGACAATCCACTCGACGGAATCTCCCCTGATCTGGGGGTGTTCGGTCCTACGTTCCAGAGCACCTGGTCGCGGATTGCGGGCGGTATCTGGGGTGCGGTCCTGGCGGTATCCGCAGTCAACCTGATCATTTCGCTCTACAAGATCCGTAAGGCTCGCGCCGGGGGCTACCAGAGCGAATTGAGCGATTCGATGGATTCGGCCAAGACCGCTGGTGTGGCGTTCGGTTGCGTGGCCGGAGCCGGGATCATCGTCGGCGCCATCTTGTTCGTCGTCAACGGCTGATAGCCGATCTACCAGCACTGTTAGGAGAATCAGATGGCACCCGATTTCAGCTCGATCAAGCCGGGATCCCAGCAATCGCCCTCGGCAACAGCAGCACCGACGCCGACATCCTCGGCGAAGACGGCAGAGACCAAAGGATGGAAGGCAGCGTTCGGCAGACTGCCCACATGGTTCAAGTACGGCCTGGTGATCCTGCTCGTGGTAACGATCCTCGGGAGCATTCTCGCGGGGTTGAGCGGCGGTAGCTCGGAGTCCGACACGGTGCGGACCGGGCACGGTCCCAACTCGATCACCAACGGTGTTCCGCATGGCTACGACCACACCGAGGCCGGAGCACAGACCGCGGCCGCCAACTTCGTGCAGGCAGTGAGCCAGATCGCCCTCGGCCGGGTGACCGCCGCCGACCTGAAAAACAACCTTGTCGGGGACGGCGCCAGCGATGCTTTGATTGCCATTGTCGAGGACAACGTCTCGCACTCCGAAGACACCGTGATGAACAACATCCCGGTCCTGGTCAACGTCACGGACTACTCGGATGACCGTGCGGTGGTGTCGGTGTGGGCAGTCTCGGCGAGCCAGAGCGATCTGAGTGGCACGGGCAAGATCAGCGTCCTCACGGTTTGGTCCACGACCACGGTGACCTTGGAGTGGGAGAACGGGGATTGGAAGGCCGTCGATTGGGCGTTCCGGTCCGGACCCGAGCCCGAAGAGGTCTCGTTCCCCGAAGGGGACTCCACTCTCGCCGAATTCGGCGCGAACGGCCTCTACACCTTCTTCGTGGAGTAATCATGCGACCCCTTGTCCGTACTTTTCTTGCGGTGCTGCTGGCAGTGCTCGCGTTGGCCTCGAGTGCGATTCCCGCGTGGGCGCAGCCGCTCAGTGGCGCTGCCGAAGGGTGGCCTGCTGGGATGCCAGACGAGCTCAAGGAGTTCTTTCCCGGTCACCCGGAGTTCGAGGCGGCCGGGTGGTCGACCGATCCTGCGTGTGCGGACAAGGGTGGCGACTTCGGGCAGTACCTCGCGCAGTACCTCCGCTTCGACCAGCAAATTCTCTACTGGGCGTCCCCTGTGACGCAGCGCATCGCGCAGTACGCCGAACTGATGGGCGTCTCGGAGGATGAAGCGAAGCAAGCGGTGCTCGATGGCAAGGCTCCGACCACCTGGCCGGCATCCTTCCCCGGTGGCGACCCGGAGTTCTCGCCCTCGGCCAAGGTGTGCGCTGCGGATCTGGCGAAGTGGTCCGAGCCGGGCGGGAACCACTGGGGATTTACCTGGGCGGCAGCACCCGACACCGGTTCGATCGCAGTGATGAAGCAACAGAAGTGGGTCGATAACCTGCCGGACGACATCTTTGAGAACCCGTGCAGCGACCACGAGATGCTGTGCAACAGGGCCTATTTCCTCGACTGTGACAAGACTTCAGGGCCGGATGAACTCGTACAGTGCCGCGCCTGGAACACGCGGGTGGGGGCGATGTTCGGCGGCATCTGGAACTGGAAAGAGCAGAACAAGGACTTCGCTGACCGGTTCCTCGATCTCGCCAGAGTCGGTGGTGTGGTCCTCAAGGCCGCCACGCCGCTTCAGATCCAGCTCGGCGTCGGCCTCGGTATGGCGGCCGTCGACAAGTCCGGTGATGTGGTCGCGTTCATCGCTGATCCGGGCAGCGTGATCGACGACTGGGCCAACAGCACCAAGGAAAGCGCGGTATCGCTGACCACCTCGGTCCTTGAGGGCTTGGCGAACATCCACGAGTTCAACCCGCGGGATGAAGGTTTCCTGCGGTGGTACGCGGTCAGTTGCGGAATCGGGGTGTTCGTCATGTCGATCACCGCACTGTTCACGATCTACCGAACCTCCGCACAGAAATCGACACGAATGGAACTGGCGCACAGCCTGATCGGATACGCCCCGTTAGGTGTGCTGTCGATGATGTTCGCCCCGGCCGCCGCCGAAATGCTGGTCCAGCTCTCGCACGCGCTGACCACCTCCCTGTCCGGACTGCTCAAGCAGGACTTGGAGCAGGCGGTGGTGTCAGTATCGGCAATGCTTGGAGGCATCACGAGCGACACCGTCGTCGGTGGCTCTCTGACCGGCATCGTGTTCTTCGGGTTGTTGTTTCTCGGGTCGCTGGCGTTGTTCTTCGGCATGTTGATGCACGCCGCTGCCTTGCCGATCCTCGCCGGCCTGACAGGTGTCGCGTTCGGATTGTGGGTGCATCCGAACCTGCGGAAGAAGGCGATGCGCCCGATCTTCGTATTCATCTCGATCGTGTTTTCCAAGCCGGTGATCTTCCTCGGTCTGGGGTTCTTGGCCACGGTGCTGATCGACAGCAGCGCCGGGGCTTACGTCGACGGTGACCTCGCGTCGCTTGGCGCCTTGGCGATGTCGGCGGTGTGCATCGGACTGGTCGGACTCGCTCCGTGGTCGCTGCTCAAGTACGCCCCGTTCATGCCGTCCAGTGAAGATTCGGAAGGCTTCGGCGATACCGGATCGGCGACCGGACAAGGGCTGGGCGGCACGTTGCAGACCGCGCAGATGGCAATGATGGCCCGCGGCGGTGGTGGCGGGGGTGAGGTCGCTGCGGCCCGCTCCGCAGGGGCAGCACACTCCCATCCTGTCGGCGGCGGGGGCGTTGGTGGGGGAGTGGCCTCCACCTCGAACGGGTCGACGTCCCATAGTTCCGCCGGGTCGACCTCCCACCAGCACTCGGGTGTTACCGCAGGTCATAGCGGTGGTGGGCACGGTGGGGCGAGCACTCGCAAGCTCATGGGGGCAGCCAAGGGCATCTCCGGCACGGTCGCATCGGCCGGGGTGGGAGCGGCTGTCGTGGCCGGGACCGTGGGCGGCGCAGCGCTGAACAAGGCAGCCCAGGCGGCACAGAACGCTCCTGAACGAGCCGACAACATGGGAGATCAGTGATGAGTGACAGTGAGCAGCGCACCTCGATCCTCGGCTCGGAAATCGCTCGCCGAGGACTGATCCCCGTTCCCGAACCGGTGCTGTTCGCCTATGCAGCGGCGCTGATGGTCTCGATGTTCCTGTTCGTCTTCTTCGGATCGACGATCTGGACACTGGCCGGTGTCCTTGCGGTGATGGGCGGCACGCTGTGGGCGACGACCGACATCAACGGTCGCCGGTCTTGGGCGGGGGAGAAACTGCACCGGATCCGGGATCGGCGGCGGCGAAAGCACGGTGAACACCTCTACCGGGCACCCGGTGATGAGTTGTACGGGGTGCTCGGAGCCGATCCGGGCTGGGATTTCCCGGTGCCGCTCGGAGATGTCGCTCCGCTGGATCTGACCGATACAGGTCTCGATGACATGTTCATCCTCGAGCACCGGACGCCTGGTGACAACAACTACTACTCGGTGGTGCTGTCGATTCAAGGGCTCGCCGAAGGACTCCGCGGTGCAGAGGAATGGGCAGTGACCTCGCAGGCGTTCTCGCGCACGCTGGCCTCGTTCGCGCGCCGATCCTCGCTGCTTCGAGGGCTGGAAATGGTGCACCGCTCGGTGCCGGCCGATCTGACTCCGCACGTGGCGTGGATGGAATCGGTGGTACGTGCGAATCCTCATGCACACCGGGTGATGCCTGCGGTCGAGTCCTACGGCCAGCTCATCGACGGTCTGGCCCCGGAGTCGGAAGAGCATCGTTGCTACGCCACGCTGATCTTCCCGAAGTCGATCGAGTTGCTGTCGGCGGCCGGAGCGGTCGCCAAGCGTAAGGGCGTAGAGACGAAGGCCGGTATCGGCCAGGTCATCGTCGAAGAGACCATGCGGGCGGTCGGCGCGCTGACCTCGGCCCGGCTCGGGCAGGTGCAGGTGCTCGGCCAACAGCGTGCCTGTGCGGTGTTCCGCTCGATGCTCGATCCGTCCTACGCACTCGACGCCCACCGGGGCGCGAACTGGGGCAACTGCTGGCCGTCGTATGTCGGCGGAGACCTGTCGACACGGGTGTCCGACCGATGGGATACCCGAGTCGGGTTGATCCGACCCGGTTCGATCGAGCCGATCCCGCTGCACGCTGAATGGCTCTCGCCGCTGTTGACCGGCGTCGACCCGGACCCCGGCGATCATGTTGAGGGGATTCCGGCCCAGCCAACAATCCGCACGGTGAAGGTGCGGATGGATTTCGTCGATGCGGTCAAAGCGCGCCAGGTGGCACGCAAGGACGCGACCGAGGATGCAGCACGCCAGTACAAGGAGCGAAAGAAGGGCCAGGTCACCGACGGTGCATCGGAGGTCATGGCGTCGGCATCGCTGCGTCGCCGCGAAGACCTCAAGCCGGGATCGGGACACCACGGGGTGATCTGGTCGATGGCAGTGTCGGTCACCGCACCGGATGAGGATGCGGTGATGCGAGCGTGTGCGCGGCTCGAGCAGGCCGCCGACCAAGCCGCCATCAAAGAGTTCACCTGGTTCGACGACAGCCACGATGTCGCGCAATTCCTCACTCTGCCGCTCGGCCGCGGACTCGCGGCCACCAAGTACACCCGGGCCAAGGGGGTCTGATGCCGTCACTACGCAGCCGCAAAAAGGACGCTGCGCCTGCGCCGACCGCTCCGGAGGTAGATCAGGCGGACACGCCGGTGGTTCCTCGTCGACGCCCGCCGAAGCGCAACAAATGGCTCGACCGGTGGGGCTGGTACGAGCCACGCCCGGAAGGGGTGTGGTCGACGACTCGCCAGGCCGAAGCGCTGAATCTGGCGACCACCCGCAAAAACGTGCGGCACGAAGGTCTCGTGTCGGGGCGGAACCTGATGTCGAATGCGCTGGTCATCACCGATCCGTTCGCGTTGTACGGAAGTGAGATCGAGAACATCAACGTCGCGGTGGTCGGTGACATCGGCAAAGCGAAGTCCTCACTGATCAAGACCACCCTGGGACTGCGGCAGATCGCGGCCGGCCGTCAGGTCGTGGTGATCGACAAGAAGCGTCAGGGTGATCGCGGTGGTGAGTACACCGAGCTCGCCAAGTCGCTGGGGGTGCCGTCGATCAGGTTCAAGACCGGCGGTGACGGTGCGCGGTTGAACATCATGGACCCGGCGATTTCGTCGTCGGTGACCACTCCTGGTGGCATCGTGCCGGCCGGTCAAGAAGTGCTGATTGCCGCGGTACTCGAGGACACCATGCAGCGGACGTTGGTGCAGACGGAGATCGCGGCGCTGAACCTGGCGCTGAGACTGGTCAACGAACGTGCCCGCAGCGAGGGCACCGAGCCAATCCTGCGTGATGTCGCCGATCTGCTGCTATCCACGCCGGAGGAAGCGACAGTCACCTTCGGCGAGGTGTGGGAGAAGGAAGCGTGCCGGTGGGGTCGTGATCCGGGCCTGGCGCTGCGGCAGCTCTGCGAAGGAGATCTGCGAGGGTTGGTCGATCAGCCGACCTCGGCCGATGTCCGTCATGCGCTCGACCATCCGCTCGTGCACTTCGACGTCTCCGAACTGCCCAACAAGGGACCGGCGCTGCGGGTGGTGATGACGGTCATCAATACGTGGCTGTCGAATGTTCTCGCCGCTCGCGCATCCGAGCACAAGCAGACCATTCTCATCGTCGAGGAAGGCTGGCACATCGCGGAAGGCTCGACCGGGCGGGTTTTCCGCGACAATATGAAGCTCTCTCGCGGCCTGGGCCTGTCCACGGTCTCAGCGTTCCACCACATCGCCGATCTACCTGCGGATTCTCCGGCCAGGGCGTTGATGCAGGAAGCCGGAATCGTGTTCCTGTACGGACAGGATCGGGTGGACGATGCCGAGCAGACGGTTCGCATGTACCACCTGCCCGAATACTGCGTCGATCTGCTGATGTCGATGCACAAGGGGCAGTGTCTCGTGGTGATGGGCAAGTCCGATCCGGTGCTGATGAAGCACGAGCGGTCCCCGCTCGAGATCACCCTCACCGACACCGATGAGGTCATTCGAGGTGAGGCGAGCACGCTGGTCGGGCAGACCCGGCTCCCGGACACTCTCGATGCCGAGGAATTGGCCGAGCTGGTGGGGGCGGTGCAGTGAACGAGCGGGGTCAGCAGCGGCCGACACAGCCGGTGATCCCGGTCGGCACCGGCCTGGTGGTCGTGGTGATCGGCGGGGTCCTGTGGACGGTGTACGCCGGGGGCGCGGTTGCCGGCCTGGTGACCGGGGCGGGTCCGGTGTTCCCGGAAGGGCTGTACGGCACGTTGTCGGTGTTGCGGGCGTTGGTGCTCACGCCGGGTGACCCGACGGTGGGCTGGCCCGAGGACTCGAGGCCGGGCTCGGCGGTCGCGGTGTGGGTGTGCCTGATCGCAGCGATGCTGGCCTATATCGCCGTCGTGCTCGTGATCGACGGGAAGGTTTCGGCACGTCAGCGCGCTAAGCGCACGCGCCAAGAAGGGTTTGCGGACCGGACGGAGCTGCGGCAGCGCGGCCTCGATCGTAAGAGCGCAGTGAAAGCCGCAAAGACGAATCGGGCGAGCTTGGGTGATACTCCGGCCCGCAAGATCGACGCGCACCAGGTGGCGACCCGGATCGGCACGCTCTACGGCGAGCATGGCAAGAATTCCGAGGTGTTCGTCCAGTACCGGGACGGCACGCTGGTCGAGGGTCCGACCGGATCGGGCAAGAGCTGGCGGTTGGCTTGGCAGCGGATCGTCGAGTCGGTCGGGTTCGTGCTGGCCACGACCACCAAACCTGATCTGCTGTGGTCGACGGTGGGGCAACGGTTGGCGTCCGGCCCGGTCGAGGTGTTCGACCCCGAGGGCATCACGCGGTGGCCGACGCCGATGCGGTGGTCCCTGCTGGCCGGCTGCGATGACCCGGATACGGCGATCCGGCGTGCCGATGCGCTGGTGCAGGCTGTTCCCCTCGGCGATACCAAGAACAGTGGGTACTTCTCGACGAACGCAGCGAAGTACCTGCGGTGCTGTCTGTATGCGGCGGCGGTGTCCGGTGGGGATGTGACCACCTTCTATCGCTGGGCGATGCAGCGGCAGGTGCCGAAGGTCAAGGAGATTCTGGACCGGGACCTGCCGACGTGGAGCGTGGAGTATTCGCAGCTCGGCGGCTCGGGATCGGATTCGGTCGACGATGTGATGTCGACGGTCTCGACGCTGCTCGATCCCCTCGCCTCACCGAAGCTGATGGCGGCAGTCAACGTCACCGCCGACGAGTCGGTGAACCTCGCGCAGCTCATCCGCGACGGCGGGACGCTTATCTGATCTCCGAAGGCTCCTACGGCTCGAGTGCACCGATCGTCACGGCGTTGGCGGCGGAGGCGTATTACCTGGCCAAAGAGATTTCGCGGGAGTACCCGGAGGAGAGAATCGACCCTCCGGTGCGGTTCGTTCTCGATGAGGTCAACAATGTCGCTCCCATCCCGGATCTGCCCGACAAGGTCTCCGACAGCGCCGGGCGAGGAATCTCGATCTGGGCGTTCTGCCACGGTCAGGAGCAGAACATCCGGCGATGGGGTCCGAGCGCGGGGAAGATGTTCACGACGAACTCGCCGGTGCGGATCATCCTGCCCGGCCTCGGTGATGTGAATGAACTCGAGCAGATCTCCCGATTGACCGGTGAACGTGAAGAGTGGTGGTCTCCGACGCAGGCGCCTCGGCAGACGAAGGTGATGACCGCCCCGGAGATTCGCGGAATGCCTGCTGACCAGGCGTTGATGATCTACCGGGGTGCGGCTCCTGCTCGGGTTCATCTCCCGCTGGTGTGGGACATTCCGCACTGGAAAAAGCGGGTACTCAACTCTCAAGAGGTCTACAACTGGGTCTGCGAGACGGGGGAGCTGCCCGATTGGGCCTGGTCCCGCACGGGCGGGGAAGTGGTGCTCGGATGAGCGGGTATACACCGGGCAGGCTGTCGTGGCGGCATCTCGACCAGGAACAAGCACAACAGTTATGGGACGAGTTGATCGACTGGGTGGAGTGGTTTCGCGGCTGCTACCGGCTCACCGATCGGATCAAAGGCTGCTGGTATCGGCACCCGAAGATGGTCGAGGAACTGACAGCGGCGATGTCGGCGCACAAGGTCGCCTACGAACAGCTCGGCGACGGTCAGGTGCATTCATGGTCGCCGGGAAGCTGGCACTACCAGGTCTATCAACCGCTTCTGCAACGGCTGGCGGCCAACTCCGACGAGTTCGGCGACTGTATCGACGGGCGCTGCGAACCCCCGACCGTGCAGGTCACGCTGCTCAAGGGGGCGCGGGAGTGGATCGCGGCCGACATCGCGGCGCGGCCGACCCCGATCGCGGCGGCGATCGCTGTGACCGGATCGCTCCCGGACTCGGGCAACGGGGCGGGGCCGGCGGTGATCGACGCTGCGCGGATGGTTGATCTGATCGACTCGGGCGATGCCGAACCTGTCGATCCTGACGACGAGTTCGGGCCGGTCTCGTATGACGGCCACGTTTGGGAGTGGTCCGACGATGCGGAGGGGTACGTGCGGACCTAGAGACTGCCGTGTCCAATAGGCCAGGTGCCTGTCAACGGCATGATGAACGATTCGCGTCGAGGAGGAAGGGAGAAAGTGAACCGTCCTAACGTGGTGCTGTTTTACCAGGCGGTAGCCTGCCCGCGATTGACACCTGGTCTGACAGCTGTGCTGTCGCGGTTAGTTCACTTGGCGGTCACCAGTCCAGAATTGTGCGCGGAGCCTGAATTTCTGAACCTTTCCGGTCGCGGTGCGGGGGATGCTGTCGGTGAACAGCACTTGTTTGGGGATTTTGTATCCGGCGAGACTGTGACGTGCGTGGTCGATCAATTCGGTCTCGGTCACTCTCTCGCCGTCTCGACGCACCACCAACGCGGTGACCATTTCACCCCACTTGTCATCGGGAACGGCGATGACGGCCACCTCGGCTACCGCGGGGTGAGTGAACAGGACATCTTCGACCTCGATGGAGCTGACATTTTCCCCACCAGTGATGATGACGTCCTTTTTGCGGTCGGAGATCGTCAGATACCCGTCCCCGTCGATGGATCCACCGTCACCGGTGTGGAATTGTCCGCCCCGCATCGCGGTGGCGGTTTCCTGTGGGTTGTTCCAGTAGCTGTCCATCACCGTGTTCGAGGCGACCAGTATTTCCCCGTCCGCGTCGGTGCTGATCCGGGTTCCCAACGACGGCGCACCTGCCTTGGACAGCATCTTGGCGCGCTCGATCGCCGGAAGGTTGTCGTATTCGGCGCGCGAGCGGTTCACGGTCAACAGCGGCGAGGTTTCGGTGAGACCGTAGATCTGGTTGAACTGCCATCCCAGTTCTTCTTCGATGCGGGCAATCGTGCGTGAGGGCGGTGGCGCTCCCGCGACGACCAGGCGGACCCGGTCGCGACCGGGGATCTCACCGTCCCACTGCTGGGCGGCGTCGAGCACCATATTCCACACCGTCGGAGCGCCGCACATCAAAGTGATCCCGTGTTCATCTACTCTGCGCAGAATTTCTGCGCCGTCGACTTTGCGGAGAACTACCTGCTTGATGCCCAACCCGGTTGCGGTGTAGGGCATTCCCCAGCCGTTGCAGTGGAACATCGGCAGCACGTGCATCAACACATCGCGGTCGCTGACCTGCATATGCATCCCGAATGTGACCGAGTTGATCCAGATGTTGCGGTGCGTGAGGCGCACGCCCTTGGGTTTTGCGGTCGTACCGCTGGTGTAGTTCAGTGTTGCGGTGGCGTCCTCGTCGGGTTGTTGCCATCGGTGGGGTTCGGCGTCGAACCGCAGTAATGCCTGGTCGGTGTCGGCGCCGAGCACGAACCGGTGGCGGGCGCCGACGTCGGCGAGGGCCTCGTCGAGTTCCGGGTCGATCAAAACGACGTCGGCCTTGCAGTCGCCGATGATGTAGGAGACTTCTTCGGGCTGCAACCGAAAGTTGACCGGGACCAGGATCCGTCCCGACGAGGGCACCGCCAGCAGCAGCTCGAGCAAGCGCGCGGAGTTGTGACTGACGACCGCCACTCGGGCACCTTCGGGTACGCCCAGCTCATCGAGGCCGGCCTGGAGCGCTCGGCCTCTGCGCGCCAGGTCACGGTAGGTCAAGTTTTCGACGGCGGCCGCGGGCTGTACCGGCTCGTCGACCACACCGATACGGTCGCCGTAAACGAGTTCAGCACGATCGATGAAGTCGTTGGTGGTCAACGGAACGTGCATGGAGTCCTCCCCATTCTTGTCTCGAGACCCGCACGAAGAACTATCCGGAGCTCTCCGGTCGACGTCGAACACAACGTCAGAGCCGCCTCGCGCCACCCCACCGTGTCCACAGTTCAACAGTAGGTGGCAGCTCGAGGCGTGGGGAACCCCCGCCGGCAACAGCTACCTCCGATCGGAGGTAAGTCCACCCAATGCACTTTTGGTGCCGCGCCAACAGTGTCGATCAGGACGTCTGTCATGCGAGGGATGTTTGGCATCTCTCGCATGGAACCTGCACGGGTACCTGGCCCGCAAGGTGTGCGGGAACCCAGCCCCGGCCCGAGAACTTGGTGTGGAATGGCGCCGCTCCTTCGTCGGAGACCGTGGCGGGTCGCCGATGGCCGAAGACATCGGGAAGCGGTTGGTCGAATTCGTAGCCTGCGGGCAGAGGACCCGTGGACCGCAGCATCCTGCTGGCGTGTCTTCGCGTCCTGCCTGACGGGCTCGAAGGCGCTACTGTGATAGTCGTCGGCCATCCGCCGCCTGAAAGGGGGCTTGTCGACATGACTGTCCTGGGTATCGATTCCGAGTTCAACGCTGCGCTCCCGCTGCTCGACCGAACAGCGGCACTGCGACACAGCGCGGAAATCGTCCACCGTGTGCTCGGTGCGGACCTGGCGGCCGGAGCGAACCGGATCGCCGAGGACGACACCATGAAGGTGGTGGCCGTGGTCGGCGGGCGCACCGAGGAGCTCAACGGTCTGGTCGTTGGGCCGCAGGAAGGCCTTGGCGGGCAGGCGGCGGTGCTGCGGCGGACCGCGGCGGTCGAGGACTACTGCCTGAGCCGGGCCATCACGCACGACTTCGACCAACCAGTTCGGGCGGAAGGTTTGCGGGCGGTGATGGCCGCCCCGATCGTGCGTGCGCACCGACTCTATGGGCTGCTCTACGCCGCCCGTAGAGTCCCAGTTCCGTGGACCGACCGCGACCGGACTGACCTGTTGGGTCTGGCGCGGCAGACCGCGGTGGCTATGGAGGTGGCCGACAGTGCCCACGAGATGGCCGAGGTCGCCGTGTTCAGCGAACGTCAACGACTCGCGATCGCATTGCATGATTCCGTGGGCGCGACGTTGTTCAGTTTGCGGGTGGCGTTGACGTCGGCCAAGGCATCGTCGGAGCTCGGCCCCACCCTGGAACTGTTGACCGATGCTCTGGCCCTGACCGAACGGGCAACCTCGGAGCTGCGGGCTCAGACCTTGTCGCTGCACCAATCACCCGAGGACAAGGCACTCGCGGTCGCCCTGCAGGGTGATTGTCGCGACTTCGCCGAGCGGGCCGGTGTGGCGGCGGAATTGGTGGTGCTGGGCGACCTGCCGCTGCTGGACGTAGCCAGGACCGATGTGTTGCGGCGCACCGCCCGCGAGGCACTGCTCAATGTGGAGAAGCACGCTGCCGCCCACTCCGTGGTCGTGAGCCTGTACCGGGCGCAGGACGGTGTGGGGATGGCCGTGGCCGACGACGGCACGGCCGGCGACATCACACTCGAGGACGAGCGTGGCTTGGGTCTTCAGGTAATGGCCGAGCGCGTCGAACGGGTGGGTGGCTGGTTGTCCTGCGCCGGCAACGACGAGGGCGGCGGTACGGTGCGGGTGTGGGTTCCCGCCGCTAGAGCATTCCGGCCTGTTGCGCCTTGACCACCGCGTCCAGTCGGTTGCGGGCGTCGAGGTGGGCTAATAACGATTGAACGTAGGACTTCACCGTGTTCGGCGCCAGGCCCAACTGCTGTGCGATCTCGGTGTTGCTCTCACCCATGGCCAGCCGCTCGAGCACTTGATACTCGCGCCGCGACAGTGCCAGCGGATCCCCGGGGCTGATCACCGGGTCACAGTATCGTCGTCCGGCGGCGACCTCCCCGATCGCGGTGATCAGCACCCCGCAGGCGTTGTCCTTGTGCACCACCGCATCCATCCCGACCAGCCCCGCGATTTGGCCCACCGTGCGATTGCTGTCCCCGGTGAACAGCACGAGCTTCACCCCTGGGCATGCCCCGCGGAGCGCTGCGGCGGCGTCCGGCAGCACCATGTCGGGCAGATGCAGATCCAGTAGCACCACGTCGGGTCGTTCGGCGGCGGCAACCGCAACGCCGGCGGTCGCCGTGCGCGCCCCCGGGCACATCCGCATGCCCGCCGCCCCCTCGACCAGACGTTCCACTCCCAGATGCACGATCGGATGGTCGTCGACCACCAGCACTCGCACCACTCCTGGATGGGCACATGGCACGCCTGGATGGGCCACCATGTCGGCGGGATGCGCGAGTGTGCCGCTCTGGACTCGGCGGTGAGGGGGCATATTTCCCACGGTAACCCCGCATGTTCGCGCTCGCCACGAAACCCCTACCCGGGTCGATTACCTCCGATCGGAGGTAGTCAACCCGGGGTAGAAATGTGATGGTGATCTCAACGCGATGGTGGTCGTCACCGTCGTCGGACGCTAAACGGGAGCGGGTAGATGACTACATCGGTCACAACTCAGCACGAGAAGATCAAGTCGTTCGACTGGGAGCCGAGCTACTTCCACCGCGACGCACTGTATCCGACCAAGTACAAGATCCCGCCGAAGACCAAGGACCCCTTCCGCACCCTCGTACGCGAGTACGTGGGGATGGAGGAAGAGAAGGACGACCGGCAGTACGGTGCGCTCGAGGATGCGCTGAGCCGGATGAACAACTCTGCGCAGGCCGAGCCCCGCTTCATGGAGATCATGAAGCCGGTGCTGGCGTTGGTCGACTTCGGTGAGTACGCCGCGATGAAATGCACCGCCATGCTCGTCGACACGGTGGAGAACCCGGAACTGCGCCAGGGGTATCTCGCGCAGATGATCGACGAGGTGCGCCACACCAATCAGGAGGCGTACTTGATGCGGTACTTCGCCAAGCACGCTCCGGATCCGGCCGGCTTCAACTCGGGTTTCAAGATGCGCGCCTTCGACCCGATCGGTCGACCGGGCCGGACGGTGTTCGAAGCGTTCATGAACGACGACCCGATCACCAATTCATTGAATTTGCAGGTCGTCGCGGAGACCGCGTACACCAACCCGCTGTTTGTGGCGGTGACCGAGGTGGCGGCCGCGAACGGGGATCAGGCAACCCCGTCGGTGTTCCTGTCGATCCAGTCCGACGAGGCGCGGCACATGGCGAACGGCTATTCGTCGCTTGCTGCGGTGCTGAGTGAGCCGGACAATTTACCGATGCTCCAGGAGGACTTCGACACGGCGTTCTGGCGTCAGCACTCCTTCCTCGACAATTTCCAGGGCGCGGTCTACGACTACTTTTCGAAGGTGCGGCTCAAGTCCTACAAGGAGTACTGGGACCAATGGATCTGGGACGACTGGGCCGGTAGTTACATTGAGCGGCTGGAGCCGTTCGGCCTGAAGGTGCCGCGCTGGATCAACGATGCGAAGCGGCATGTGGAATGGGGCGGCCATTCCGCGGCAATGGTGTCCGCGGCGCTGTGGCCGGTACATGCCTGGCGGTCGGATTACATGATCGAGGAGGACTTCGCGTTCCTCGAAGAGAAGTACCCCGGCTGGGAGGAGCATTTCGGCGGGTTCTGGACGGCGTACCGGGAGATGGGCGACCCGCGTAAGGGCCACCTCGCGCTGGAGCTGTTCCCCGAGATGCCGCCGATCTGTCGGACGTGCCAGATGCCGTGCGTGTTTCCGCGGCCCGACATCAACGAGATCCGGTTGTCGATCGACGCGGCCGGCCAACGGCACGCCTTCTGCTCAGAAGCCTGCCAGCACATCTTCCGGCAGGCCCCGGAGCGGCACAGCGGTATGACCTGGTGGGAGGTCAATGACGGTGTCGAGCTGGCCCGCTACATCGAGGACGCCGGTCTGCTGCGGTCTGATGGCCGGACCCTGATGGGACAGCCTCACGTGCACACCGAGGAACGCTGGCTGTGGACCATCGAGGACATCCGGCGCACCGGATTCGTCATCAAGGACCCGCTCAAGGCGTTGCCGGCCGACGCGTTTACGGACATCTGATGAGCACCGAACTGATCGCCGACGGCGTAGTGCCCGAGACGGTGGGCGAGGGTTTCTACTCGGCACGCGAGCTGACCTATATCCGCCCGCAGAAACGCCGAATCTCCGAGTACGAGGCGGTAATCTGCCACGCTCAACCGGACCTCGACCAATTCGACTCCGGCGGCTGGTATCTTCTGCGGCCTGATGGATTGGGCTGTCAGGACGCCCGGACCACCGCACTGACGCATCCGAACTGGTTCGAGTACCGCGACCCGTCCAGCCTCTGGCAGCGCCCCTATATCAAACTGCAAGCCCAGCAGGAACGGTCCATCCAGGGGGCGATCACCTCCGCGAAGGCCAACGGTTCATTCAGCGACATCGCACCGGGGTGGCTCGACCTCGTGTCACGCTACTACGAGGCGTTCGCGTCGTTCCAGTGGGGGATGTTCAAGGCGCACGCGTTCGTCACCCGGGAGGCGTTGTCGGACACTCTGTCGATGACCTACACCTTCAGCGGGATGGACCGGCTACGTCACCAGCAGGACATTGCGCTCTACAGCCTGGATCTGCACGAGCACGCGCCCGGCTACACCGAGGGTGCCGGCGCCGAGGCTTGGCTCAACGATCCGGTGTGTCAGGGCGCACGCCGACTGGTCGAACGGCTGCTCTCGCTGCGGGACTGGGGTGAAATGGTCTTGATGACGAACCTGGTGGTCGAGCCCCTGTTCACCGCCCTGCTCGGCAGCGAGTTCTTCCGGCATCTCGCCCCGCTGCACGGTGACGTGGTCATCCCGGTGATCGAGATGACCGCGGAGGCGGACCGGCTTCGCAACCGCACGGCGACACAGGCCCTGATCAAGTTGCTCACTGCCGATACCGACCGCTCCGGTCGGCCCGTACCAGCAGCACGCAACCGTGAACTTATCCAGGGCTGGGTCGACTCCTGGTATCCGGATGCATTGGCGGCCGTCGACGCATTCCTCCCGGTCTTCGATGCTGCACCGGCCGGGTCCGGCGTCGGCGAACGCGCCCGACAGCGCGTCGTCAGTACAACCGCGGACATCCTCGAGCAGGCCGGTCTGCAGGTTCCCGCGGCGGTGACGTCATGAGCCGCACCCCGGAGCCCGGACGCAGAACCATCGGACTCGTCCTGATGAAAAGCGAGGAGGCGCAGGCGACCGTCCACTACGTCGCCGAGGAGTGCCCGCAGATCCGGGTACAGGATCGGGACACCTTCTTCCTGCTGGAGGCCGAAGAATCGATTCGCATCCCCCTGGCGGAGGTCGAGGAATACCTTGGGAAGCCGTTGACGATGTCGCGGTTCCTGGTCTGCATGACCAGCTACTACGGGCGGGCACAGGTCGAAGACGACGCCTTCGTCATCACCTCCGACATGTCCCAACTCGAACCGGCAAAGATCTGAACGGACAGTCGATGGCACACGTAACACTGGAGCCGACGGGGGAAGAATTCTCCGTCGGCGAGGACGAGGACATTCTCACCGCCGCCCTGCACAACGGCATCAACCTGCAATATGGATGCCGGCACGGGAACTGCTCCTCGTGTAAGCACTGGCTGCTCGACGGCGACGTCGACGACTCGGCGGGGTCGGTCTACGCGATCCCACGCAACGAACGCGAGGACGGGGCGATTCTGCTCTGCTGCGCCTACGCCAAGAGCGATCTGGTGATCGAGATTGACCAGCACGACGGTGTGGAGAAGCTGCCGCCGATGACACCTCCATCGCCCCGGCGGGCGAGGGTGCTCGACCAGCGCACGCTGACGCCGAACCTGGTCGAACTACGGGTCGCGTTGGACCATCCGCTGAGCTTTCGGGCCGGTCAGTACGCGGAGTTCACCCTCGACACCGGGGAACGCCGCTCCTACTCGCTGGCGAGCCCGCCGAGTTCGGGACACGAGTTGACCTTCTGCGTCAAACGCGTGCAGAACGGAGTGTTTACCACCGTGCTCGATCGGATCGAGCCGGGATCGCTCCTGCATCTGGAGGCGCCGTTCGGCACGATGTTCCTCCGGGAGACCGGTCGCCCGGTGATCGCGGTCGGGATCGGCTCCGGCATCGCGCCGCTCCTGTCGATTCTGACCGACGCCGCCGAGCAGAACATCGACGTCCCGATCCGGTTCTATTACGGAGCCCGCACCGCCGGTGATCTGGTGTATCTCGACGAACTCGCCGAGCTGTCGCGAAGGTTGCGCGATTTCCAATTCATTCCGTGCCTGTCGCAAGGTTCGCCCGATACGTTGCCGCCGAACGGGCGCGTCGGGCGGGTGACCCGAGCCCTCGCCGGAGACATCCGGGACGCCTCACTTTATGACGCGTATCTGTGCGGCGCGCCGGAGATGTGCGACGCCGTCGGCCGACTCCTCGAAGCCAAGGGACTGCCGGAGGCACGCATCCACGCCGACAAGTTCTATCCGGCCATCGAAACCGCCCAGCTCCCAGCGTGAGTGAAGTGCGATTCATCAACACTGCACACCGAAGTCGGATTCACGATGCAAAAGGATCCTCGATACGCCCCCCGGGCTGCGGGGGTCCACCGGCATCGTCACCGTCGTACGCGTGCCGCCCCCGTACGAAGCCTCCGGCTGCTACGCCACCTGCGGGGCATACGGGGTAGCCGCTTGCACAAAGCCAGCGACAAGCCGCCCACTAATAGGTCTCATTCACGAAAATTGTCTCCAGGAGATTTGCGATGACAGCTGTAGCAGAACACCCGATCTTGCCCGCGGTTCGGGGGTTCCTGAATGGCAACAAGAAGCTTCTGATCGATGGCGCGTGGGTGGACGCCGCCTCGGGCAAAACCTTCGCAACCACCGACCCGGCCACTGGGGCCACCCTGACCGAGGTGGCCCATGGCCAGGCCGAGGACATCGATCGGGCGGTCCGCGCCGCCCGATCGGCGTTCGACACCGGTCCGTGGCCGGCGATGAAGCCGAACCAACGCGAACGCCTGTTGTGGCGGGTAGGCGACATCCTCAGCGAACGCGCGGCGGAGTTCGGCCAGCTCGAAGCACTCGACAACGGCAAGTCGGCGGGGATCGCCACCGCAGTCGACGTTGCCTGGTCGGCGGATGTTTTCCGCTACTACGCCGGCTGGGCCACCAAGATCGAAGGCTCCACCATCAACGTCTCCATGCCGTTCTCCCCCGGTGGAGAGTTCCACGCCTACACCCTGCGCGAGCCGGTCGGGGTGTGCGGACTCATCGTGCCGTGGAACTTCCCGTTGCTGATGGCCGCCTGGAAACTGGCGCCGGCCCTGGCCGCGGGTAACACCGTCATCCTCAAGCCCGCCGAGCAGACCCCGCTCACCGCGCTGCTGCTCGGAGAAGTGTTCCAAGAAGCCGGGTTCCCACCGGGTGTGGTCAATATCGTCACCGGATTCGGGGACGCGGGAGCGGCGCTGTCCGGGCACGGGGATGTGGACAAGATCGCGTTCACCGGTTCGACGGAGGTGGGCAAGAAGATCGTCGACGCGGCCAAGGGCAACCTGAAGAAGGTGTCTCTCGAACTCGGCGGCAAGAGTGCCAATGTGGTGTTCGCCGACGCCGACTTCGACCTCGCCGTCGAAGGTTCGCTCAACGCGTGGTTGTTCAACCACGGGCAGTGCTGCGTCGCCGGCACCCGGCTGTACGTGGAGGACCGGATCTTCGACGACTTCACCGGGGCGGTGGCCGAGGCTGCGAGCAAGGTCAAGATCGGTCCCGGGATGGATCCGGCCACCCAACTCGGTCCGCTGATTTCGCAGGAACAGTTCGACAAGGTCACCGGTTACCTGCGAGACGGGTTGGCCGACGGGGCACGGGCTCTGACCGGCGGCAAACGGTGGGGCGAGAGCGGGTACTTCGTCGAGCCGACGGTGTTCGTCGACGTCAAACCAGAGTTCAGTGTGGTCCGCGAAGAAATCTTCGGCCCCGTGGTGGCCGCGTTGCCGTTCGACGCGGACAACGGTGTCCTCGCCGCGGCCAACGATTCCATCTACGGACTCGCCGCGGGCATCTGGACCAAGGACATCTCCAAGGCGCACCGGACGGCCAAGAAGCTCAAGGCCGGGTCGGTGTGGGTCAATCAGTACAACGGCTTCGACACCGCGATGCCCTTCGGCGGCTACAAGCAGTCCGGCTGGGGACGTGAACTCGGTGGCTCCGCCATCGACCTGTACACGCAGATCAAGTCCGTCAACATCGCGCTCTGACGAACTCGTACCGACAAGGAGTATTAAGTGAAAACCAAAGCAGCGGTGTTGCTGGAACCCGGGAAACCCTTCGAGATCATGGAGCTCGACCTCGATGGTCCCGGCGTCGGCGAAGTGTTGATCAAGTACACCGCCGCCGGGTTGTGCCACTCGGACCTGCACCTGACCGACGGTGACCTACCACCGCGCTATCCGATCATCGGTGGCCACGAAGGGTCGGGCATCATCGAGGAAGTCGGCCCCGGTGTCACCAAGGTCAAA
>NZ_PCZU01000084.1:0-2757 GCF_002887785.1 Rhodococcus sp. ENV425 | reverse complement strand
CGTGGTGTGCAGCTTCATCCCGAACTGCGGAACCTGCCGGTACTGTGCCACTGGACGCTCCAATCTCTGCGACATGGGCGCCACCATCCTCGAAGGGTGCATGCCCGACGGCAGTTTCCGATTCCACGGCAACGGACTGGATTTCGGGGCGATGTGCATGCTCGGCACCTTTTCCGAACGCGCCACCATCTCCCAGCACTCGGTAGTCAAGATCGACGACTGGCTGCCGCTCGAGACTGCGGTGCTCGTCGGCTGCGGTGTTCCGACCGGTTGGGGCACCTCAGTCTACGCCGGCGGTGTGCGGGCCGGCGACACGACCGTCATCTACGGCATCGGTGGTCTGGGCATCAACGCCGTCCAGGGTGCGGTGAGCGCGGGCGCGAAGTATGTCGTGGTGGTCGACCCGGTGGCGTTCAAACGCGACACCGCACTCAAGTACGGTGCTACCCATGCCTTTGCCGACGCCGCAAGCGCCGCGGCGCAGGTCAACGAACTCACCTGGGGACAGGGCGCCGACCAGGCACTGATCTTGGTTGGCACGGTAGACGAGGACGTGGTCTCGGCGGCGACCGCGGTGATCGGCAAGGGCGGCACCGTGGTGATCACCGGACTGGCGGACCCGGCGAAGCTCACCGTGCACGTCTCGGGCACCGATCTGACCCTCAACGAGAAGACGATCAAGGGCACGTTGTTCGGCTCGTCCAACCCGCAGTACGACATCGTGCGTCTCCTGCGCCTCTACGACGCCGGACAGCTCAAACTCGACGACCTGATCACCACCCGCTACACCCTCGACCAGGTCAACCAGGGCTATCAGGATTTGCGGGACGGCAAGAACATCCGCGGCGTGATCATCCACGCATGAGGTGATCGGATCCCGTGGCTGCGCCGTCGCGTCTTCTCCGCGTACCCAGCGCAGCCACGGTTTGTGGTGCTGATTTGCCGTCGGCCGGCGCGGTGTCCTCCGCTAAGGAGGTCTCGGTCTCGCGCGCAAAGCCCGAAGGCAGTTTGACGCAGTTGCACAAGTAACGCGGCCGTTCCCGAGGTCGACCCCGCGGGGAAGACTTCCATCAGAGACAGAAAGAGCGTGCAGGCAACGTGGCCAAGATGATCGCCTTCGACGAGGACGCGCGGCGCGCCCTGGAACGGGGAGTGGACAAACTCGCTGACGCCGTCAAGGTCACCCTCGGCCCCAAGGGCCGCAATGTGGTGCTCGGCCGCGACGTCGCCAAACCCCTCGTGACCAACGACGGCGTCACCGTCGCCCGCAGTATCGAACTCGACGACCCCTACGAAAAGATGGGCGCCGAACTTGTCAAAGAGGTCGCGAAGCAGACCGACGACGTGGCCGGTGACGGCACGACCACCGCCACCGTGCTCGCCCAGGCCATGGTGCGCGAGGGCCTGCGTAACATCGCCGCCGGCGCCAACCCCCTGGCGATAGGGCGCGGCATCGGCGCCGGTTTGGTCGACGTTATCCGGGCGATCAACGACGCGGCGAGACCGATCGAAACCACAGAACAGATCGCTGCGACCGCGACGATCTCCTCGGGTGACCCCGCCATCGGCGCCATTGTGGCCGAGGCGTTGGACCAGGTCGGCGTGCACGGCATCATCACCGCCGAGGCATCGGACACCTTCGGCCTCACACTCGACCTCGTCGAGGGTTTGCGCTTCGACAAGGGCTACCTCAGCCCGTACTTCGTCACCGATTTCGAACGGCTCGAGGTCGTCCTCGACAACCCCTACATCCTGCTGGTCTCGTCGGTGATCAACTCGGTCAACCAACTGGCGCCCATCGTGGAGAAGGTGATGAAGACGGGTCGCCCGCTGGTGATCGTTGCCGAAGATGTCACCGACGATGCTCTCGCGACCCTGGTCGTCAACAACGTGAAAGGCACGTTCACCTCGGCGGCGGTGAAGTCCCCCGGCTTCGGCGACCGGCGTGAGCTGATGCTGCGCGACATGGCCATCGTGACCGGCGGCCAAGTCATCTCCGCGGCCATCGGGGTCACCCTCGAGGCGGCGAGCCTCGATCTGCTCGGCTCTGCGCGCCGGGTGCTGATCACCAAACACGACACCTCGATCGTCGGCGGCGCAGGCGACGCCACCGCGGTCGCCGGCCGGGTCAGGGAGATCACCACCGCGATCGAGCAATCGACCGACGACTATGACAAAGACAAACTCCGGGAGCGTCTGGCCAAGCTCAGCGGAGGGGCGGCGGTAATCCGGATCGGCGCCGCAACCGAGATCGAACTCAAGGAACGCAAACATCGGCTCGAGGACGCTGTCCGCAACGCGCGGGCCGCGGCGGAAGAAGGCATCGTCGCCGGCGGTGGGGTTGCCTTGTTGCAGGCATCCGCCACCGCCTTCGACACACTCGATCTCACCGGCGACGAGGCTACCGGCGCCAACATCCTGCGGGTGGCTCTCGACGCACCGTTGAGACAGATCGCCATCAACGCCGGCCTCGAAGGCGGGGTCGTCGTCGAGAAGGTCCGACACCTCCCGATCGGGCACGGCTTGAACGCCGCAACCGGTGAGTACGGTGACATGATCGCCGCCGGAATCATGGATCCGGTCAAGGTAACCCGATTGGCGCTGGAAAACGCCGCGTCCATCGCGGTGATGTTCCTGACCGCGGAAGTCCTCATCGCCGACAAACCCCACATCCCACTCTCGAAAATGCCTCCCCTCTGAACAGGAGAGAAGTTCTCGACGACAAGTTGATGAGGCTCATCGAAAGTGCTCAACTGT
>NZ_PCZU01000083.1:0-1047 GCF_002887785.1 Rhodococcus sp. ENV425 | reverse complement strand
CCAGCGCGATGGCGCCGCCGTTGACGTTGATCCGGGCCGGGTCCAGCCCCAGCTCGCGGCCGGAGGCGATCCCGACCGCGGCGAACGCCTCGTTGATCTCCACCAGGTCCAGCCCGGCCGGGTCCAGGCCCTCCCGGGCGCAGGCCTTGGCGATCGCCCGGGCCGGCTGGGACTGCAGCGTCGAGTCCGGGCCGGCGACCACCCCGTGCGCGCCGATCTCGGCGAGCCAGGACAGACCCAACTGTTCGGCCCTGGCCCGGCTCATCACCACCACCGCGGCCGCCCCGTCGGAGATCTGCGACGCCGACCCGGCGGTGACGGTGCCGTCCTTCGCGAACGCCGGCCGCAGCGCCGCCAGCGACTCGGCGGTGGTCTCCGGGCGGATGCCCTCGTCGGCGGTGACCACGACCGGCTCGCCGCGGCGCTGCGGGATCGACACCGGCACGATCTCCGCGTCGAACAGCCCGTCCTTCTGCGCGCGGGCCGCCCGCTGGTGGCTGGCGGCGGCGACGGCGTCCTGCTCGGCGCGGGAGACGAACCGGGTGCCGGTGTTGGCGGCCTCGGTGAGGTTGCCCATGGCCTGGTCGGTGAAGATGTCGTGCAGCCCGTCGAAGGCCATGTGGTCGCGCAGGGTCACATCGCCGTACTTGAACCCGGCCCGGGAGTGCTCGAGCAGGTGCGGGGCCTGGCTCATCGACTCCTGGCCGCCGGCGACGACGATGTCGAACTCGCCGGCGCGGATGAGCTGGTCGGCCAGCGCGATCGCGTCGATGCCGGACAGGCACACCTTGTTCACGGTCAGGGCGGGCACGTCCATCGGGATGCCGGCGGCCACCGCGGCCTGCCGGGCCGGGATCTGGCCGGCGCCGGCGGTGAGCACCTGACCCATGATCACGTACTCGACCTGCTCCGGGGCCACCCCGGCCTTGGCGAGGGCACCGGCGATGGCGACCCCGCCGAGGTCCGAACCGGAGAGGTCCTTCAGGGCGCCCTGCAGACGCCCCATCGGGGTCCGGGCTCCGGCAACGATGACAGAACTGGTCACGA
>NZ_PCZU01000082.1:0-3661 GCF_002887785.1 Rhodococcus sp. ENV425 | reverse complement strand
GTGAGGTCCACGCCGACGCGCTCACCACCGTCGTGCGAGGAAGGGCCGCCTGATGCCGAAGGGACAACCGACCGCCGTGCCGGACGACGGCCTCACCACCCGCCAGCGCCGCAACCGGCCGCTGCTGATGGTCCACACCGGCGACGGCAAGGGCAAGTCGACCGCCGCGTTCGGTCTCGCGCTGCGCGGCTGGAACCAGGGCTGGTCCGTCGCGGTGTTCCAATTCGTCAAGTCCGCCAAGTGGCGCCTCGGCGAGCAGACCGCCTTCGAGACCCTCGGCGACCTGCACACCGAACGCGGCACCGGGGGCCCGATCGAGTGGCACAAGATGGGCTCCGGGTGGTCGTGGTCGCGCAAGGACGGCACCGAGGAGGACCATGCCGCCGCGGCGCTCGCCGGGTGGCGGGAGATCCAGCGCCGGCTCGCCGCCGAGCAGCACGGGCTGTACGTGCTCGACGAGTTCACCTACCCCATCGGCTGGGGATGGATCGACGCCGACGAGGTGGTGCAGACCCTGCGGACGCGCCCCGGCCACCAGCACGTCGTGATCACCGGCCGCCGGGCGCATCCGGCGCTGATCGAGGCCGCGGATCTCGTCACCGAGATGACGAAGATCAAGCACCCGATGGATGCGGGCCAGAAGGGCCAGAGGGGCATCGAGTGGTGACACTCGCGGGTGACGGCGTGGTGACCGCATGACACCGCTGCCCCGGCTGGTGGTGGCCGCGCCGGCTTCCGGACACGGGAAGACCACGGTCGCGACGGGCCTCATGGCGGCCCTGCGGGCGGCCGGGCACACCGTGTCGGGACACAAGGTCGGCCCGGACTACATCGACCCGGGCTACCACGCCCTCGCGACGGGCCGGCCCGGCCGCAACCTGGACGCCCATCTCGTCGGCACCGTCCTGCTCGCACCGCTGCTCGCGCACGGCGCCCGCGGTGCCGACATCGCGATCGTCGAGGGCGTGATGGGCCTGTACGACGGGATGCTCGGCACCGACGGGTTCGCCTCCACCGCCCACACGGCCGCCGTCCTCGGTGCCCCGGTGATCCTCGTCGTGGACGTCTCCCACGCCTCCCGCTCCGTCGCGGCCGTGGTGCACGGGATGGCCACGTTCGACCGCAGCGTCCGCATCGCCGGGGTGATCCTGAACAAGGCCGGCTCGGTGCGGCATTCCGACGAGGTGGTCGAGGCCCTGGCCGCGACGGGCGTCCCGGTGCTCGGCGTCCTGCAGCGCGACGACGGGATCTCGGCGCCGTCGCGACATCTGGGGCTGGTGCCGGCGCAGGAGCGGGCCGAGGCCGCCGCCCAGCTCGATCGCCTGGCCGCACAGATCGCCGCGCGGGTGGATCTCGCCGAGGTGATGCGGATCGCATGCGCCGCACCGGATCTTCCTGCGAGCCCGTGGGATCCGGGGGCGCCGGCCGACGACGGCCCGGTCGTCGCGATCGCCGGTGGCCGCGCCTTCACGTTCCGTTACGCCGAGACCGAGGAGATGCTGCGCGCCGCCGGGTGCCGCACCGTGGTGTTCGATCCGCTGCGCGACGAACGACTGCCCGACGGCACGGCCGGGATCTATCTCGGCGGCGGCTTCCCCGAGGTGCACGCGGCCGATCTGGCCGCGAACACCGCTCTGCGCGAACATCTCCGGGCCGCGATCACGGCCGGCACACCCACCGTCGCCGAGTGCGCCGGACTGTTGTACCTGTGCCGCGAGGTGGACGGGGCGCCGATGATCGGCGCGATCGACGCGGCCGCCCGGATGACGCCGCGCCTGACCCTCGGCTACCGCACGGCCGTCGCGCCGCGCGAGACCCTTCTCGCGCCGGCGGGCACGCGGGTGACCGGACACGAATTCCACCGAACCACGGTCGATTCCACCGACGAGCCGGCGTGGCTGCTGGGCGGGCGGCCCGACGGCTTCGCGTCCGCCACCGTGCACGCCTCCTACCTGCACACCCACTGGGCCGGGCATCCGGCGCTGGCGCAGCGGTTCGCCGACGCGGTGCGGGCCGCGACGCCGGTCCCCCCGCCGCCGCGCACGACCCGGGCCGCCGCACCGGACCTGCAGCACCACGGCGACCGGGAGGCCACGCCGGGACTGGTGGATCTGGCCGTCAACGTCTCGCGCCAGCCGCGCCCGGAGTGGCTCGACGCCGCGCTGGCCGGGTCGCTGGCCGAGCTGGATCGGTATCCGGACCCGCGCGCGGCGCGGGCCGCCCTGGCCGCCCGGCACGGACGCGACCCGCTCGAGGTGCTGCCCACCGCCGGCGGCGCGGAGGCGTTCACCCTCGTCGCCCGTGCCCGTCGCTGGGCGCGACCGGCGGTGGTGCACCCGCAGTTCACCGAGCCGGAGGCGGCGCTGCGCGCCGCCGGGCACGAGGTGACCCGGGTGCTGCTGCGCCGCGAGGACGGCTTCGTCCTCGACCCGGCGCTGGTGCCCGACGACGCCGACCTCGTGATCGTCGGCAACCCCACGAACCCGACCGGCGTGCTGCACCCGGGTGCCGCGCTGCGGGCCCTGGCGCGGCCCGGCCGGGTGCTGGTGGTGGACGAGGCGTTCATGGATGCGGTACCGGGGGAACCGGAATCGCTTGCCGGCATGTCGATTCCGGGTGTCGTGGTGGTCCGCTCGCTCACCAAGACGTGGGCGATACCCGGTATCCGTGCCGGGTACGTGCTCGGCGACGAGTCGATCGTCGCCGAGCTCGCCGCGCACCAGCCACCGTGGTCGGTGTCCACACCGGCGGCGGCGGCGATGATCGCGTGCGCGTCGCCGGCGGCCACGGTCGAGGCGGAGCGCATCGCCGTGCAGGTCGCGGCCGACCGCGCCGTCCTCGTCGACGGCCTGACCGCGCTCGGCATCGAGGTGACCGGCCCGTCGGCGGCACCGTTCGTGCTGGCGCACGTCCCCGTGGGGACGCGGGAGCGACTGCGGGGCAAGGGCTTCGCGGTACGTCGTGGGGACAGCTTCCCCGGCCTCGGCGCCGACTGGGTGCGCATCGCGGTGCGCGATGAGCAGACCACCGAGGCGTTGCTCGGGGCATGGCGGGACCTGACGTGAACCCGCGCGCCGCCGGCCTCGTCCTCGGCTACCTCGCCGATCAGGCGTTCGGCGATCCCCGTCGCGGCCACCCGGTGAGCGGCTTCGGCCGGATCGCCCGGACCACCGAGCGCGCGCTGTACGCGGACCACCGGGCGGCCGGGACGCTGTTCACCGCGGTGCTGGTCGGCGGCGCGGCCGGCCTCGGCTACGGGGTGGACCGGCTCACCCGGCGTCGTCCGCTGGTGCGCACGGCGGTGACCGCGGCCGCGACGTGGACCGTGCTCGGCGGCCGGTCGCTGGCGCGGGAGGCGACGACGATCGACTGCCAGCTGCGCCGCGCGGATCTGCCCGCCGCGCGCCGTCAGGTCACCCACCTCGTCGGGCGCGACCCGTCGCGCCTCGACGCCGCCGGCGTCGCCCGCGCCACCCTCGAGTCCCTCGCGGAGAACACCTCCGACGCCGTCGTCGCCCCACTGCTGTGGGGTGCGGTGGCGGGGCCGGCGGGCCTGCTCGGCTACCGGGCCGCGAACACCCTCGACGCCCGCGTCGGCCACCGCACGCCGCGGCACGAGCAGTTCGGCTGGGCGTCCGCCCGGTTCGACGACCTGCTCAAC
>NZ_PCZU01000081.1:16090-19613 GCF_002887785.1 Rhodococcus sp. ENV425 | reverse complement strand
CGAGCAGCACCGCGAGGATCGAGACGAGCAGGATGGTGCCCTGCAGGAACAGAGTGGGCCCGTCGACCGCCACCGCGTCCACCGCGGCGGTGTACCCGGGCGCGGCCTCGGCGGAGAAGTCCAGCCCCGCGGCGAGCACGACGACGGCCACGAACGCGGCCACGAGACCGCCGAGCGCGAGCAGCAGCTGGCTCGCGTACCGGCCGCGGCGGGGAACGAACGCCTCGACGAGCACTGCGGCGACGGCCACCCCGAACACGATCAGCATGGGAGAGAGCGGGCCGTATTCGAGGTCGGGGGCCGGAATCGCCTGAGCGAGAACGGTGGTGCCGTCCGAGAGAGTCACCTGTGCGTCCCTCCGTGAGTGTCGGGCCCGGTCCCGCCGCCCGCGACGGGCTCGGCCGGCGCGGGCGGCGCCGGATCGGGCTGGTCGACCGTGACCAGGACCCGGCTCACCGCCGGGGTGATCACGTCGAGGGCGGGTTTCGGATACACGCCCAGGACGAGGAGCAACGCGATGAGCGGCACCACGACGGCGAGTTCGCGGGGCACCAGATCGGACACGTGCTCGTTGCCGTCGGTGACCGGTCCGGTCATCATGCGCTGGTACAGCCACAGCACGTAGATCGCCGAGAGGACGAGTGCGAGCACTGCGAACACGGCAGCGACCTGGTAACGCGGATACGTGCCGATCAGCACCAGAAATTCGCTGACGAACGGCGCCAGGCCGGGAAGGGACAGGGTCGCCAGTCCCGCGACGAGGAACGTGCCGGCCAGGACGGGGGCGACCTTGCGGACGCCACCGTAGGCGGCGATCGCGCGGGATCCCCGCCGGGAGACGAGGAACCCGGCGATCAGGAACAGCGCCGCGGTGGAGATGCCGTGGTTGACCATGTACAGCGTCGAACCGGCCTGCCCCTGGCTGGTCATCGCGAAGATGCCGAGGATGATGAACCCGAAGTGCGAGATGGAGGTGTAGGCGATCAGGCGCATCACGTCCGTCTGGCCGATGGCGACCGCCGCGCCGTAGACGATGCCGATCACCGCGAGCGTGACGATCACCGGCGCGAAGTACACCGACGACTCGGGAAACAGTTGCAGGCAGTAGCGCAGCATGCCGAACGTGCCGACCTTGTCGACCACGGCCATCATCAGCACCGCCCCGGCCGGGGTGGCCTGCACCGCGGCGCCGGGCAGCCAGGTGTGGAACGGCCACAACGGTGCCTTCACGGCGAAGGCGAACATGAAGCCGAGGAACAGCGCGTGGAGCACCACGGCGTCGGCGCCGAGACCGCCGCCGGTCACGGCGGCGACGATGTCCCGGAAGTCGAAGGTGCCGGCGCCCTGCCGGGCGGTGACCACGTACAGCCCGATGACCGCGGCCAGCATGATCAGTCCGCCGAACAGGTTGTAGAGCAGGAACTTCACCGCCGCGCGGGAGCGCTGCGTGCGATCCCCGAGACGATCCCCGAATCCTCCGATGAGGAAGTACATCGGAATGAGCATCGCTTCGAAGAAGATGTAGAACAGCAGCACGTCGAGGGCGGTGAACGACACCATCACCATCGCCTCGACCGTCAACATCAGCGCCATGTACAGCTGCGTGGTGCGCCGCGGCGCGGATCCCCGGGCGGTCGCGGCGGACTCGGCCTGTGTCGCGTCGTTCCAGCCCGCCAGCATCAGCAGCGGAAGCAGCACCGCGGTCAGCAGCACCAGCACGAGCGCGATACCGTCCACGCCCAGCGTGTATCGGGTGCCCAGGGCCGGAATCCACTCGTGGGATTCGACGAACTGGTACTGCTCACCTGCCGGATCGAATCCGACCGCCAGTGCGCAGGCCAGTACGAGCACCACGGCCGCGACCGCCAGCGCCGTCGTCTTGGCGAAGCTTCGCATGCGGGCGGGAAGCGCCAGCACGACGACGGCACCGACGAGCGGAACCACCCACAGGGTCGTCAACCAGGGAAAGTCGTCCACTACAGCCTCCCCAGCACCATCGTCGCGACCACGACGGCCGCGCCTACCAACATGGACAAGCCGTAGGACCGCACGAAACCGGTCTGCAGGTGCCGCATCCGGGCGGACAAGGCGCCGACCGTGGCGGAGATCCCGTCGACCGCGCCGTCGACGCCCTTGTCGTCGACGGTCACCAGGGTCGAGGTCAGGGACCGTCCGGGCCGCATGAACACCGCCTCGTTGACCGCGTCGCCGTAGAGATCCCTGCGGGCGGCGACGGTGAACACCGATACCTCGGCGGGGGCGACCTCGGGAATGTCGCGCCGAGCGTACTGCCGGTAGGCCACCGCGGCACCGGCGAGCACGACGGCGAGGGTGAGGGCGGTGGTCACCCACACCGGCAGCAGGTGTTCGGCCTCGTACGTCCCCACCACCGGCTCGAGCCAGTTCTGCAGCGCTCCCCCCAGGCTGAGCGCAGCACCGGCGCCGACCGAACCCACGGCCAGCACGATCATGGGCACCGTCATCACGGCCGGCGCCTCGTGGGGATGGACGTCGGCGGCCCAGCGACGCCGGCCGAAGAAGGTCATCAGCATCACCCGCGTCATGTAGAACGCGGTGATGCCGGCACCGAGCAGGGCGGCCGTCCCGAGGACGACGCCTTCGGCGCCGCCCGCTCCGAAGGCGGCCTCGATGATCTTGTCCTTGGAGAAGAAGCCGGCGAACGGCGGGATGCCGATGATCGCGAGGTAGCCGAGGCCGAAGGTGACGAACGTGACGGGCATGACGGTGCGCAGGCCGCCGTAGCGGCGCATGTTCACCTCGTCGTTCATCCCGTGCATCACCGATCCGGCACCGAGGAACAGTCCGGCCTTGAAGAAGCCGTGGGTGAGCAGGTGCATGATCGCGAAGGCGTACCCGGCGGGACCGAGGCCGGCGGCGAGGACCATGTAGCCGATCTGGCTCATCGTCGACGCGGCGAGCGCCTTCTTGATGTCGTCCTTGGCGCAGCCGATGACGGCCCCGAACAGCAGGGTCACCGCGCCCACGAGCACGACGGCGAGTTGCGCGGTGGGGGCGAGGTCGAAGATCGCATCGGACCGGACGATCAGGTAGACGCCCGCGGTGACCATGGTGGCGGCGTGGATCAGCGCCGACACCGGTGTCGGGCCTTCCATCGCGTCACCGAGCCAGGACTGCAGCGGCACCTGCGCGGACTTGCCGCAGGCGGCGAGCAGCAGCACGAGGCCGAGTGCGGTGAGCACGCCGTCGCTCGCACCCTCGGCCCCGCCGAAGACGTCGTCGAAGGTGACGGAACCGAACGTCGCGAACATGATCATCATGGCGACGGCCAGGCCCATGTCGCCGACGCGGTTGACGACGAACGCCTTCTTCGCGGCGGTTGCGGCGGACGGCTTGTACTGCCAGAACCCGATGAGCAGGTACGAGGCGAGACCGACACCCTCCCAGCCCACGTACAGGCCGAGGTAGTTGTCGGCGAGGACGAGCAGCAGCATCGCCGCAAGGAAGAGGTTGAGGTAGGCGAAGAACAACCGGCGCCCGGGAG
>NZ_PCZU01000081.1:3898-16027 GCF_002887785.1 Rhodococcus sp. ENV425 | reverse complement strand
CGGCGGAGCGACCCGACGGGTCGGGGCCGTGTGCCATGTACCCGACCGAGTAGATGTGGATGAGTGAGCCGACGCCGGTGATCAGCAGCACGAAGCACATCGACAGCTGGTCGAGCTGGAACCCGAAGTCGATCTGCAGGCCCGCGACCGGTATCCATTCGAAGAGGCTCTGGTTCACGGCACGGTCGGCGGCGTCGCGGCCGAGCATGTCGACGAAGAGGGCGACCCCGAGCGCGAACGAGGCGAGTGCCGTCGCGCATCCGAGCAGGTGTCCCCACGTGTCGCTGCGCCGGCCGGCCAGCAGCAGCACGGCCGCGCCGAGCAGCGGCAGCGCGGGCAGCAGCCAGACGGTGGACGAGATTCCGCCGTTCATGCCGGTCCGCCCGTCGGGGCGCCGCCGGCGCGGGCCGTCGTCTCGGGCGCGGTCGTCTCGGGCGCGGTCGTCTCGGGCACAGTCTCCTCCTCGTGCGTGTGCGGACGGGCTGTCCGGGGTCGTCAGTACTTCAGGAGGTTGGCGTCGTCGACGGACACCGAACGCCGGGCGCGGAAGATGGTCATGATGATCGCCAGGCCGACGACGACCTCGGCGGCGGCGACGACCATGGTGAAGAACGCGATGACCTGACCGTCGAGGTTGCCGTGCATGCGGGCGAACGTGACGAACGCCAGGTTCGCGGCGTTGAGCATGAGCTCGATGCACATGAACACGACGATCGCGTTGCGGCGCAGCAGGACACCGGCCGCACCGATGGTGAACAACAGGGCGGACAGGTACAGGTAGTTCTCGGGGTTCACCGCGATCCCTCCTCACCGGACGAGCCGCGTCGGGGTGCGTCGCCCGCGCGTGGGCCGGCTGCTCCGTCGGCGGACATCGCCCGCCGCCGGAGCACCTCGCTGACCGACAGGTCCGAGTACGATCCGTCGGGCAGCCGGGCCGGCACGTCGACCGCGTTGTGGCGGGCGTAGACCCCGGGACTCGGCAGCGGGGTGGCGCGGCCGCCGGCGCGGAAGCGTTCCTGCGACAGTTCCTGCTGGGTCTTGCGCAGCCCGAAGCGTTCCCGATGGGCGAGGACCATGGCGCCGATCGTGGCGGTGATCAGCAGGGCTCCGGTGAGTTCGAACGCCCAGACGTACCGTACGAAGATCAGCTCGGCCAGGCCGGCGATGTTGCCTGCGGCGTTCGCGTCGTCGAGGCCGGCGAACTCCCCGACGGCGGCGTTGCCGAGACCGCCGACGAGCAGCAGCCCGAATCCGAGGCCGGCCGCGATCGCGGCGACCCGCTGGCCGCGCAGGGTCTCGACGAGCGCGTCGGAGGAATCGACGCCGACGAGCATGACCACGAACAGGAACAGCATCATGACCGCCCCCGTGTACACCACGATCTGCACGACGCCGAGGAACAACGCGTCCTGGGCGATGTAGAACACCGCGAGGATGATCATGGTGACGGCGAGGAACATCGCCGAGTACACGGCCTTGGTCGCGGTGACGACGCCCAGTGCGCCGATCACCGCGAGTGTTCCGAGGATCCAGAACAGCACGGCCTCACCGGTGGACGTGCGGGTGAAGGCCTCGGCCGCCAGCAGCGCCGGAGTCATCGGGTCCATCGAGACCACTCCCCTCTCCGCCGGTCACGCCACATCGCGGCCGCCTCGCGGCTGCGTCGGTTCCCGGTCGGCTTCGACGGTTCCGTCGGCGGCCGACGTGGTGCCGGGCGCGGCCTCGGTCACCGTGCCGAGGTAGTAGTCCTCGTCCGTCGTGCCCGGGTACATGTCGTGGGGCGGGGCGGCCATGCCGGGCGCGAGCGGCGCGAGCAGCCTGGTCTTGTCGTAGATCAGGTCGGTCCGGTTGTCGTCGGCCATCTCGTACTCGTTGGTCATGGTCAACGCCCGCGTCGGGCAGGCCTCGATGCACAGCCCGCACCCGATGCACCGCAGGTAGTTGATCTGGTAGACGCGTCCGTAGCGCTCCCCCGGCGAGTATCGCTCGGTGTCGGTGTTGTCCGCACCCTCGACGTAGATGGCGTCGGCGGGGCACGCCCAGGCACACAGTTCGCACCCGATGCACTTCTCCAGTCCGTCGGGATGGCGGTTGAGCTGATGTCGGCCGTGGTAGCGCGGTGCGGTCGGTTCCTTCTGCTCGGGGTAGCGCTCGGTCTGGGCCTTGTGGAACATCGCCCTGAAGGTCACTCCGAATCCCGCGATGGGATCGAGGAAGTCAGGCATCGCGGTTCTCCTCGGTGGTCGGATCGGAACGGCGCCCGGCGCCGCCCTCGGCGGCTGCGGCGACGGGGGTGCGTCGCCGCCGCGGCGGCAGCGTCTGGCCGGGCAGCGGCGGGACGGGGAAGCCCCCGGCCATCGGGTCGAACGGCTCGGCGGTCGCCGCAGACGGAGGGGCCGCCGTCCCGCCGGGGGTCCCGGTGGGCCGGGGGCGGCCGGCGCGCATGCGGTTCCACATGAGCGACGGCACCGCCAGGGCGACGACGACACCCGCCGCGGCGAGGACGAACTGCCACCGGTCCAGGCCCTCCGTGCGCAGGACGCGGATCACGGCGACGACCATGATCCAGACGAGCGCCACCGGAATCAGCACTTTCCAGCCCAGGTTCATGAACTGGTCGTACCGCAGCCGGGGCAGTGTGCCGCGCAACCATACGAACAGGAACAGGAATCCCCACACCTTGAGGACGAACCACAGCAGCGGCACCCAGCCGGAGTTCGCGCCCTCCCACATGTTCAGCGGCCACGGCGCGCGCCAGCCGCCGAGGAACAGGGTGGTGGCCAGCGCCGAGACCGTCACCATGTTGACGTACTCGGCGAGCATGAACATCGCGAACTTCAGCGACGAGTACTCCGTGTGGAAGCCGCCGACGAGTTCACCCTCGGCTTCGGGCAGGTCGAACGGTGCCCGGTTGGTCTCGCCGACCATCGCCGTGACGTAGATCAGGAACGAGGGCAGGAGCAGGAAGACGTACCAGACGCCGTCCTGGGCGGCGACGATGCCGGAGGTGGACAGCGTGCCCGACAGCAGGAAGACGGCCGCGAACGAGAGGGCCATCGCGATCTCGTAGGAGATCACCTGCGCCGTCGAGCGCAGACCGCCCAGCAGCGGGTAGGTGGACCCGGACGCCCAGCCGGCGAGCACGATGCCGTAGACGCCGATCGAGGTGGCCGCGAGGATGTACAGCACGGCCACGGGCAGGTCCGTCAACTGCAGCGGCGTGCGCTGGCCGAACACGGAGACCACCGGCCCGAGCGGGATGACGGCGAACGCCATGAACGCCGGCACTGTCGCGATGATCGGCGCGAGGACGTAGATGGGTTTGTCCACGCCCGCGGGCACGATGCCCTCCTTCAGGGCGAGTTTGACGCCGTCGGCGAGGCTCTGCAGCAACCCGCGCGGGCCCACCCGGTTCGGGCCGACCCGCATCTGCATGCGCGCCAGGATCTTTCGCTCCGCAAGAATCGCGACGAGCACCGTCAACACCAGGAAGGCGAAGACGGCCACCGCCTTGACGACGACCAGCCACCACGGATCCTGACCGAACGACGCCGGATCGGGGTACCCGGACTGCGCCGACAGGGCACCGGGAACCGGCACCGCCGCGGCGCCGAACAGAACGGCGTCACTCATCGGTCACCTCCTGCGACCGGGCGTCGCCCCGGCTGATCCGGACGGTATCCCCCACGGACGCGGCCAGTTGCCGATGCACCGCGCATCCCGGCGAATTGAGCGGCACCCACACGACCCGGTCGGGCATGTCGGCGATCGCCAAGGGCAGCGTGATCGAGCCCCGGTCCGTCGCGACGGTCACCGGATCCCCGGCGTCGGCGCCGATCTCGGCGGCGGTGACGGCGGACAGCCGGGCCACCGGCCGGCGGGCGGTCCCGGCGAGATGCGGTTCGCCGTCCTGCATCCGTCCGCGGTCGAGGAGCATCCGCCATCCCGCGAGCACCGCCTCACCGGGGCCCGGCTGCGGGCGGTCCCGCGGCGCGACGTCCGGCGGACCGGCAGGTGCGCCGTCCCAGGAACCCAGCGCCGCGAGCTCGTCGAGAGCCGCCGCGGCGTCGACGAGGCCGAGGCGGACGCCCATCTCGTCGGCGATCGCGCCGAGGACCCGCTGATCCGGCAGGGCGCCGGTGTTGCGCAACGCGGCGGCGAAGGGGCGCGCCCGGCCCTCCCAATCGAGGAAGGTTCCCGGTTTCTCCACCGCGGGTGCGACGGGGAAGACGACGTCGGCCCGGTCGGTGATCGCGCTGCGCCGCAGTTCCAGGCTGACGACGAAGCCGGCGGCGTCGACCGCGGCGACAGCGGCGTGCGGGTCGGGCAGGTCGTCGACGTCGACCCCGCCGATCACCAGGGCTCCGAGCGTGCCCGACGCGGCGTCGGTGAGGATCTGCGCCGTGTCCCGGCCGGCGGACGGCGGCAGGTCCGGCACGCCCCAGACGGCGGCGACCTGGCGTCGGGCGTCGGCGTCGGTGACCGGTCGGGCGCCGGGCAGAAGTCCCGGCAGGGTCCCGGCCTCCAGCGCACCGCGTTCACCGGCCCGCCGCGGGATCCACGCCAGCCGCGCGCCGGTGTCGTCGGCGAGACGGCCGACGGCCGACAACGCCCCCGGCACCGCGGCCAGCCGCTCCCCCACCAGGACGACCGCACCGGGTCGGCGCAGGAGCTCGGCGGTCTCCGCTTCGTCCCGGTGTCCGGGCCGACCGGCGAGGCGGAGGGTGTCGAGCAGGTCCGGTTCGGCGCCCGGGACGGCCGGCAGGAGCCGGCCGGACAGCTTCTCGAGGCCACGGCTCGCGAACGGTGCGATCGCGCGCACCGCCAGCCCCCGCCTGCGGACCGCCTTGCGCAGCCGCAGGAACACGATGGGCGACTCGTCCTCGGGCTCGAATCCGGCGAGCAGCACCGCGGGGGCGTTCTCGAGGTCGTCGTAGGTCACGGCGCCGGCGCCGGGCCACCGGCCGGCGACCCGGGCCGCCAGGAATTGTGCCTCCTCCGCGGAATGCGGACGCGACCGGAAGTCGATGTCGTTGGTGTCCAGGCCGATACGCGCGAACTTGCCGTACGCGTACGCGTCCTCGACGGTGACGCGGCCGCCGACGAGCACGCCGGTACGGCCGCGCGCGGCGGTGAGTCCGCGGGCGGCGACCCGCAGGGCGTCGCGCCACGAGGCGGGTGCGAGCGTGCCGTCGTCGCCCCGGACCAACGGGGTGGTGAGGCGGTCGGGCTGGGTGGCGTAGGTGAAGGCCCACCGGCCCTTGTCGCAGTTCCATTCCTCGTTGACCTGCGGGTCGTCACCGGCCAGCCGGCGCAGCACCGTGCCGCGCCGGTGGTCGGTGCGCTGGGCGCAGCCGCTGGCACAGTGTTCGCACACGCTCGGGCTCGACACCAGGTCGAACGGCCGGGCGCGGAACCGGTAGGCCGCCCCCGTGAGCGCGCCGACCGGGCAGATCTGCACGGTGTTGCCGGAGAAGTAGGACTCGAACGGTTCCTTCTCGTAGATGCCGACCTGCTGCAGGGCGCCGCGTTCCATCAGTTCGATGAAGGGGTCGCCGGCGATCTGCTGGGAGAACCGTGTGCACCGGGCGCAGAGCACGCATCGCTCGCGGTCCAGGAGGATCTGCGAGGAGAGCGAGATCGGTTTGGGGAACGTGCGTTTGACCTCGGTGAAGCGGGACTCGGCACGCCCGTTCGACATTGCCTGGTTCTGCAGGGGACATTCGCCGCCCTTGTCGCAGACCGGGCAGTCCAGCGGATGGTTGATCAGCAGCAGCTCCATCACGCCCTTCTGCGCCTTGTCGGCCACAGGCGACGTCAGCTGCGTGTGCACGACCATGCCGTCCGTCACCGGGGTTGTGCACGAGGCGACGGGCTTGCGCTGGCCCTCCACGTCGACCAGGCACTGGCGGCACGCGCCGACGGGTTCGAGCAGCGGGTGGTCGCAGAATCGGGGAATCTGGACGCCGAGCAGTTCCGCGGCGCGGATGACGAGGGTGCCCTTCGGGACGCTGATCTCGACGCCGTCGACGACGACGGTCACCAGATCGGGCGGGGTCGGCAGGCCGGTGGTGTCGTGGTTGGTGTGGACGCTCATCGCGTACCCCCGTCGTTCGGTCGGCCCGCACCGGCGCCCGCCATGAGGGTGGACAGGTGCGGGTCGAACGGGCAGCCGCCGTGCTCGAAGTGCGCCAGGTACTCGTCGCGGAAGTATTTGATCGACGACGTGATGGGGCTGGTCGCGCCGTCGCCGAGTGCGCAGAACGACCTGCCGAGGATGTTGTCGGAGAGGTCGAGCAGCTTGTCCAGGTCGGCTCCGGTTCCGTCGCCTCGCTCGAGCCGCCGCAGGATCTGCACCAGCCAGTAGGTGCCCTCCCGGCACGGTGTGCACTTGCCGCACGACTCGTGCGCGTAGAACTCGGTCCAGCGCAGCACCGCGCGCACCACGCAGGTGGTCTCGTCGAAGATCTGCAGTGCCTTGGTGCCCAGCATGGAGCCGGCCCCGGCGACGCCTTCGTAGTCGAGCGGGACGTCGAGGTGCTCGTCGGTGAAGAGCGGCGTCGACGAGCCGCCGGGGGTCCAGAACTTCAGCCGGTGCCCGGCCCGCACGCCGCCCGCGTAGTCGAGCAGTTCCCGCAGGGTGATTCCCAGGGGCGCCTCGTACTGGCCGGGTGTCGTCACGTGACCGGACAGGGAGTAGAGCGTGAAGCCCGGTGACTTCTCGGTGCCCATGGAGCGGAACCACTCGATCCCGTTGTGGAGGATCGACGGCACGCTCGCGATCGACTCGACGTTGTTGACGACCGTCGGGCGCGCGTACAGGCCCGCGACGGCGGGGAACGGCGGGCGCAGCCGGGGCTGGCCGCGTCGGCCCTCGAGGGAATCCAGCAGCGCGGTCTCCTCACCGCAGATGTACGCCCCGGCGCCGGCGTGCACGACGAGTTCGAGGTCGTAGCCGCTGCCGAGGATGTCGCGGCCGAGGAAGCCCGCGGCGTAGGCCTCGGCGACCGCGGCCTGCAGCCGGCGCAGCACCGGCACCACCTCGCCGCGGACGTAGACGAAGGCGTGCGCGGCGCGGATGGCGTACGCCGCGATGACGGCGCCTTCGACGAGCGCGTGCGGTGTGGCCAGCAGCAGGGGCATGTCCTTGCAGGTGCCCGGCTCGGATTCGTCGGCGTTGACCACCAGGTAGTGGGGTTTGCCGTCACCCTGGGGGATGAAGCTCCACTTCACGCCGGTGGCGAAGCCGGCGCCGCCGCGGCCGCGCAGGCCCGCCTCCTTGACGGTGGCGATCACCTCGTCCGGGGGCATGCGCAGTGCCTTGCGCAGGCCCTCGTATCCGTCGTGGCGGCGGTAGGTGTCGAGTGTCCAGGACTCGGGCTCGTCCCAGTACCGGCTCAGGACAGGGGTCAACGGCACGTCAGCCTCCTTCGGATCGGGGTCCGGCGACCGGGCCCGGGTCGGAGGACTGGTCCGGCTCCGGCGCGGGGGCCCGCATGCCCCGCTCACGGGCGATGCGCAGGCCCGCGAGCGATGCCGCACCCGCGCTGCCGCCCGCCGCCAGGGCGCCGGGACGCTCGTCCGGGAACCCGGCGAGGATGCGGGCGGTCTGCCGGAAGGTGCATAGCGGTGCGCCCCTGGTGGGCGTGACGGGGCGGCCGGCGCGCAGGTCGTCGACGAGCGCGCGGGCCGAGTCCGGGGTCTGGTGGTCGAAGAACTCCCAGTTGACCATCACGACGGGTGCGAAGTCGCAGGCGGCGTTGCATTCGAGGTGCTCGAGGGTGATGGTGCCGGCCTCGGTGGCGTCGCCGGCGGCGTCCTCCGCGGTGCCGGCGGCTGCGGTGCGCAGCCCGAGGTGTCCCTCGAGCGCTTCGAGGATCTCGTCGCCGCCCATGATCGCGCACAGGGTGTTGGTGCAGACGCCGACGAGGTAGTCGCCGGTGGGCTCGCGCCGGTACATGGAGTAGAACGTGGCCACCGCGCCGACCTCGGCGCCGGTGAGCCCGAGCCGGTCGGCGCAGAACTCGACGCCGGCGGGGGTGATGTACCCGTCCTCGGACTGCACCAGGTGCAGCAGCGGCAGCAGGGCGGAGCGTGGCTGCGGGTAGCGGCCGATGATCTCCGCGGCGTCGGTCTCGAGGCGGGCCCGCACGTCCGCCGGGTACCGCTCGCGGGCGCCCGGCCGCACCAATCGGGTCCGCTCCTCGGGTCGTGGGCCGAATTGGATGAACACCGGGCCGGGGGCCGGGTCCGGCTCGATCGCTACTCGCTGCTCCTGCGTCAACGGTCCACTCCCCCCATCACGGGATCGATGCTGGCGACCGCGGCGATGACGTCGGCGACCATGCCGCCCTCGCACATCGCGGACACCGCTTGCAGGTTCGTGAAGGACGGGTCCCGGAAGTGCACCCGGTACGGCCGGGTGCCACCGTCGCTGACCATGTGCACGCCCAGTTCCCCGCGCGGGGACTCGACGGCGGTGTACACCTGGCCGGGTGGGACGCGGAAACCCTCGGTGACGAGCTTGAAGTGGTGGATCAGGCCCTCCATCGAGTTGCCCATGATCTTCCGGATGTGCTCCGGGGAGTTACCGAGACCGTCCGCGCCGAGGGACAGGTCGGCCGGCCACGCGATCTTCTTGTCCTCCACCATGACCGGCCCGGGTCGCAGCCGGTCGAGACACTGCTCGACGATCCTGATCGACTGCTTCATCTCGTCGATCCGGATCAGGTAGCGGCCGTAGGCGTCGCATCCGGTGTCGGTGCACACGTCGAACTCGTAGGTGTCGTAGCCGCAGTACGGTTGCGACTTGCGCAGGTCGTGCGGCAGGCCGGTCGAGCGCAGGACGGGGCCGGTGATGCCGAGGGCCATGCAGCCGGTCAGGTCGAGGTAGCCGATGCCCTGGGTGCGGGCCTTCCAGATGTGGTTCTCATTGAGCAGGTCCGCCATGTCCCGCAGCCGCCGGGGCAGCAGGTCGAGCAGGTCGCGGATCTTCTCGACCGCCCCGGCCGGCAGGTCCTGCGCGAGCCCGCCCGGACGGATGTAGGCGTGGTTCATGCGCAGACCGGTGATCGTCTCGAACACGTCGAGGATCAGTTCCCGCTCCCGGAAACCGAGGAACATCGCGGTCATCGCGCCGAGTTCCATGCCGCCGGTGGCCAGGGCGACGAGGTGCGAGGAGATCCGGTTGAGCTCCATGAGCAGCACGCGGATCACGGTGGCCCGTTCGGGGATCGCGTCGGTGATGTCGAGCAGCTTCTCGACGCCGAGGCAGTAGGCGGTCTCGTTGAAGAACGGCGACAGGTAGTCCATCCGGGTGACGAAGGTGACGCCCTGGGTCCAGGTGCGGTATTCGAGGTTCTTCTCGATGCCGGTGTGCAGGTAGCCGATTCCGCAGCGGGCCTCGGTGACGGTCTCGCCCTCGATCTCGAGCACGAGCCGCAGGACGCCGTGGGTCGACGGGTGCTGGGGCCCCATGTTGACCACGATGCGTTCGTCGCCGCGGTCGGCGGCCGAGGCGCGGGCGGCCTCGACGATGCTGTCCCAGTCCTCGCCGACGACGGTGTGGACCGGCCCCTCGGTGATGTCGGTCATCAGCTGTACGCCCTCCGCTCGTCGGGCGGCGGGATCTCCGCCCCGTGGTACTCGACGGGGATGCCGCCGAGCGGATAGTCCTTGCGTTGCGGATGTCCCGACCAGTCGTCGGGCATCTCGATGCGGGTCAGCGACGGGTGGCCGTCGAACACGATCCCGAAGAAGTCGTAGGTCTCGCGCTCGTGCCAGTCGTTGGTCGGATACACCCCGTACAGCGACGGGATGTGGGGGTCGGCGTCCGGGGCCGACACCTCGAGCCGGATGCGGCGGTTGTGGGTGATCGACATGAGCGGGTACACCGCGTGCAGTTCGCGGCCGGTGTCCTGCGGGTAGTGCGCCCCGTCGACGCCGAGGCACAGTTCGAAGCGCAGGTCCGGTTCGTCGCGCAACCGCCGGGCCACCTCGGGAAGGTGCTCGCGACGGACGTGGAAGGTCAGCTCACCGCGGTGGACGACGACCTTCTCGATCGCCGCCTCGACATCCACCCCGGACTCGGTGACGGCGGCGTGCAGGGCGTCGGCCACGTCGTCGAAGTACCCGCCGTACGGGCGCGGGGTGCTCCCGGACAGGGTCACCGGGCGTACGAGCCGCCCGTAGCCGGAGGTGTCGCCGCTGCCGCGGACCCCGAACATGCCCGTGCGGACGCCGATCACCTCGGCGCCGCCGTCGGGCCGCGCCGGCAGCGTTCCCTCGGGGCCGGTGGTGGCCGCCCGGTCCACCGGCAGTGCGGTGTCCTGCGCGCGCGTCGCGGGATCCGTAGGGCGCGAGGACCGTTCGTTGTCGGAGGAGGAGGTCACCGGGCCGACCCCCGCACCTGGAGGGTGGGCACGACGGGCCGGGCGGCGGCCAGGGCCGCCTCCTCGGCGGCCTGCACGGCCTTCTCCCGGTCCACGCCGAGCGGCATCTGCTGGATCTTCTCGTGCAGCATCAGGACGGCGTGCAGCAGCATCTCCGGCCGGGGCGGGCACCCGGGTAGGTAGATGTCGACGGGAACGATGTGGTCGACACCCTGGACGACGGCGTAGTTGTTGAACATGCCGCCCGAGGAGGCGCACACACCCATGGCCAATACCCATTTCGGCTCGACCATCTGGTCGTAGACCTGCCGCAGCACCGGGGCCATCTTCTGGCTGACCCGGCCGGCGACGATCATGAGGTCGGCCTGTCGCGGCGAGGCGCGGAACGCCTCCATCCCGAACCGTGCGATGTCGAACCGCGGCGACACGGTGGTCATCATCTCGATCGCGCAGCACGCGAGCCCGAAGGTCGCGGGCCACAGCGAACCCTTGCGCGCGAAACCGGCGAAGCTCTCCACCGTGCTCAGCAGAAAGCCGCTCGGCAACTTCTCCTCGAGACCCATGTCCGACTCTTATCACTTTCGGTCGGTGTTCGAATCCATTACGGCACAATCCCATTCCCTGTCGCGGTCATTCCCAGCCGAGACCACCCCGCCGCCACTCGTAGACGTAGGCGACGGCGACGTTGAACACGAACAGCGCCATCGCGGCCAGCCCGAAGACCCCCAGGGCATCGAGGTGCACGGCCCACGGATAGAGGAACACGATCTCGATGTCGAAGATGATGAACAGCATGGCCGTCAGGTAGTACTTCACCGGGAACCTGCCGCCGCCCGGCGGCTGCGGCGTCGGGTCGATCCCGCACTCGTAGGCTTCGAGCTTGGCTCGGTTGTAGCGGCTCGGGCCGATCACCGAGGACACGACGACCGAGAACACCGCGAAGGCGACCGCGATCCCTCCGAGCACGAGGATCGGGATGTAGACGTTCATGGCGCCTGGCTCCTCTCCGTGCGAGCCGGCCACCCGCGCCGACCCCGTTGCCCTTGCCGACCTCCACCGGCCGCTGGGGCCGAACGATCACGATACGGAGACAGTGCCGTGAGTCACTTCAACCGCATCATTGTGATGTACGGCTCAGCCTACCGGCGCGGTGTCCCGCCGAGGCGGATACGACGCGGCGTGATTTCTCCGTTTCGCCCGACCCTTGCGGGGGTGCCGGGACGCCGGGACCGGCAGATCGCCCGGACCGTGGGCCGATGCCGGCGCCCGCTTCGCGCCGCCCTCAGGTGGCGCTGCGGCCGCGCAGCAGCGCGACGACCGTCTCCGCGAGGCGGAACGGGTCGAGAGGCCGCGGCACCGCGGCCTCGGCGCGGGACCAGTCGGCCAGCCACGCGTCGTCCGCCCGGCCGGTCAGCACAACGACGGGCGGGCACTGTTCGAGTTCGTCCTTGAGTTGCTTGGCGATCCCCATCCCACCGGCGGGGGCCGCCTCGCCGTCCAGGATCGCGAGGTCGATACCGCCGGCGTCCATGCGGCGGATCACCATCGGCTCGGTCGCCACCTCGACGAAGTCGAGTTCGGGGAGCTCGGGATCGGGTCGCCGGCCCAGCGCCCGGGTGACCTGCTCGCGCGTGTCGGCGTCGTCGCTGTAGACGAGAACGCGCAGGGCGGCAGGACGGCTGGTACTCGCGGTCGAGTCGGTCACGGAGCAGATGCTACTGGCCGGAACGGAGGGCCC
>NZ_PCZU01000081.1:0-3867 GCF_002887785.1 Rhodococcus sp. ENV425 | reverse complement strand
CGGCCGCCTGCGCCCCGCCGGTCCCGCCGACGGCAGGCGACCGGTCCCCGTGCTCACCTGGCGTTACCGGGTGAGGAGAGCCAGGCTGCCACGAGGGCCGGTCACACCGCCGATTCTACTCGCCCGGAAGAGCTTCGGTATCTCCCGGCCCCTTCCCCTCGGAACCGGCGGTGGCCTGGGCGTACCGGTGTTCCGGCAGCACCAGCATGCGGGCGTACGCGATCGCTCGGGGCGTGGTCGCGAAGACGTGCCGCTCCTCGCTGTCCTTGGTGGTGAAGACACCCAGCGCGGACAGCGGCCGCAGGTGCTCCGGTTTGGCCCCGGAGATCAGGACCGTGATGTGCCGGTGCTCGAGCTTGGTGATGGCGTCCTTGAGGACGAGGGCGCCGGTGGCGTCGATGGCCGTCACCCGGGACATGCGCAGGATCACGACCTTGACGTCCGTGACGTCGGCGAGCTCGAGCAGGAATCGGTGGGCCGCGGCGAAGAACAGAGCGCCGTCGATCCGGTACGCGACGATGTGCTCACGCAACAGCTCGTGTTCCTCGGCGGCGTGATCCCCTTCCTCGTCGAGGGGAACCTGCTCGATCCGGGCGGACTTCGCGACCGCCCGCAGCGCGAGCACCGCAGCGAACCCGACACCGATCGCGACCGCCGTCACGAGGTCGAGGGCGACGGTGACCAGGAACGTCACCGTCATGACGATCGCATCCGCGCGGCTCGCCCGTGTGATCGCGACGATCGAGGCGGTCTCGACCATGCGCACCGTGGTGGCGAGCAGAACGCCGGCGAGCGCGGCAAGGGGGATCTGGGCGACGAGCGGCGAGGCGAGGTAGACGATCCCGGCGAGGATGACGGCGTGGGTGAGGGCGGACAGCCGGGACCGCGCCCCCGAGCGGACGTTGACGGCCGTCCGGGCGATCGCGCCCGTGGCCGGAACGCCGCCGAACAGGGGGGCGGCGATGTTGGCCAGGCCCTGCCCGAACAACTCCCGGTCCGGGTCGTGCCGGGTGCCGACGCTCATCGAATCCGCGGCGGTCGCGGACAGCAGCGATTCGAGGGCCGCGAGCGCGGCCACCGCGAGCGCCGGCGCGAGAAGCGACGTCAGCTCACCCAGGTCGAGGAATCCGAGGCTGGGGGCGCTGAAGCCGGACGGGATGGACCCGATCCGCGTGACGTCCAGATGGAACAGCTGTGCGACGACGGTGGCCACCACCACCGCGACGAGCGAGAACGGCAGCTTCGGCAGGTACCGGCCGCCGATCAGGATGGCCGCCGCGACAAGCACCGCCACGACCGTGGGCAGAAGGGACGGCTGGTCGACGAACTGCCGGGCGGCGTCGAACGCGCTCTGCCACACCTTCTCCCCCTCGGCGTGGGCGATGCCGAGCGCGGCCGGAACCTGCTGCAGGGCGATGACCACGGCGATCCCGGCGGTGAAGCCCTCGATCACCGGGGCGGGCATGAACCGCACCGCCCGGCCGATGCCGGCGAAGGCGAGGACGACGAGAACGACGCCGGCGACGAGTCCCACCGCGAGGACGCCGGAGGCGCCGTGCTCATGGAAGATCGGCACCAGGACGACGGTCATCGCGCCGGTCGGGCCCGACACCTGGAAGCGGGAGCCGCCGAACACGGCGGCGACCGCTCCCGCGACGACGGCGGTCGCGAGGCCCGCCGCGGCCCCGAGACCGGAGCTGATGCCGAAGCCGAGCGCGAGGGGCAACGCGACGAGGGCGACGACGAGTCCGGCGGTCAGATCGGCGCGGGGCGAGCGCAGGGCCGGTTTCCACTCGACCCAGCGCGGCATCAGCGCGGCGACCGACCGCGCGGCGCGAGCCACGACGGTGCCGGCTCCCGCCGCCTCTTCCTCGGTGCGCCCGGTCACCGCATCCTGCTGCTCTGCCGACATCGACATCGTGCCTCCACCACAAACAATAAATAAGCACTTAATAAAGTCTGCAATCAATGCGCGCGAAGCGCCCCGGTGCGCGACCGGCTCAGCGGCGCGCTCGGCCCGCCGGTTCGGCTACGTCGTCCTCGAGCAGCTCCGCCTGTCCGGCGACCACCCCCGTGAGGATGGCGCGGGCGACGCCCAGCAGTTCCGCGACCCGCGGCGACGTCAGCGCGTACGTCACCGACAGCCCCTCCCGGCGCGCGGTGACCAGGCCTGCGCGCCGGAGGATCGCCAGTTGCTGGGAGAGATTGGCGGGTTCGATCCCCACCTCGGGCAACATCTCGGAGACGGCATGCTCGCGCTCGCTGAGCAGCTCGAGGACGCGGATGCGCGCCGGATGTCCGAGCGTCTTGAAGAAGTCGGCCTTCATCCGATAGAGGGGCTGACGCGCCTGCGCGACCATCACCGTTCCCGTCGTCCGAGCCACCGCCGGCGGGCGATGCCGTTACTTGCGTAGTTTAGCAATCAAAGAGGTAGGGTGTGCGTGACATGCGACACACCGGACACCGACACCGTCGGCACCCGGCGCGGTTCAGGAACGCGCCGCACGCCCGAGCCGGGCGAGGCTCGCGGACATCTGCGCGGGCGAGACCCGCGGAAGCCGCACGCGACGCAGGTACGCGGTGTCGGTCACCGCGGACCAGTCGCACGTCTGGCTCACCGCAGCGCCCCCGGTCGTCCCGGTGAAGGACCACTCCCACCGGATGCCGAGCGGCGGCGTGTCCGGGTTGGCCGGCAGCCACGCCAGCAGCCGGTCGGGTTCGAACGCCACCACGTGGTTGACCACCGGATACGCGCTGCGCCCGGGCAAGTGCACCTGCGCGGAGAAGCGCTGGCCGACGGCGGTGATCGGGGGCTGCCCCGCGGGCACCTGCACCGTGCCCGAGCCGTCGATCTCGCTGTGCCGCAGCGGGTCCCGCATCACCCCGAACAGCGCCGCGGCCGACACCGGTATCGTGGCCTCGACCCGGACCGATGTCGTCGTGCGCACCACGCGCACCCCGGCCCCACCGATGTCGCCGACCCCTGCCGCTTCTCCCCCATCGTTCACGCCGCACATCGTGCCACCTCGGCGCGCAATCGCTGCGCGGCGTCCGGAGCGTGATCCGGGTCGAACGCGCATATCGCGCCGGGCGGCGGGGTATGCGTGCAAAGGTGGAACCGCCACCGATCACGGGAGGAAGCACATGATTGTCCGCAGAATTGCCCGCCCCATGCTCGCGTCGGTCTTCGTCGCCGGGGGCATCGACGCGCTGAGAGACTCGTCCACCAAGGCGGCGGCAGCGCAGCCGGGACTCGACCGGGCGGTGGGCATGCTGCCCGACACGGTGACGCAGAAGCTCCCGGACTCGGTGAGCGAGAAGCTCACGAACGATCCGGAGACACTCGTGCGGATCAACGCCGCCGTGCAGATCGGGGCGGGTGCGCTGCTCGCGGTCGGGAAGGCACCGCGGCTGGCGGCTCTTGCCCTGGCCACCACGCTCGTGCCCACGACGGTGGCGGGTCACGACTTCTGGAACGTCGAGGATGCGGAGGCCCGGGCCATCCAGCGCACCCAGTTCCTCAAGAACGTCAGCCTGCTCGGCGGGCTGATCATCACCGCGGTGGACACCGAAGGCAAGCCGTCGCTGGGGTGGCGCGGACGGCGGGCCGCACGGCGCGCCCAGGAGGCCGTCGCCGGTGTCCTGCCTCATCAGGACGACGGCGCGGGCGATGCGGTCACCGAGAGCCTGCACAAGGTGGCCGAGCGGGTCCGGGTCCTGTCGGAGGAGGCAGCGGAGGTGGCCGGCACCGCCCGTGAGCGTGGAAGCCACCTGCTGGGCGTTGCCCGCGAGCGCGGACCCGAGCTCGCCGAGGTCGCCCGCGAGCGCGGCACGCACCTGCTCGACGTCGCCCGCGAACGCGGCCCC
>NZ_PCZU01000010.1:0-11794 GCF_002887785.1 Rhodococcus sp. ENV425 | reverse complement strand
TCGGCATCGACGGCCGGGGCCACCACGTCGTGCTCGCCGACGGGGTAGCCGGCGCCGGCGAGAACGTCGCCGACCTCGGAGCTCATGGTGCTGAGCGCGATCCGCTCACCGTCCACGTCGAGGGTGAGTTCCTTGTGCTGAATCAGGGCGGCGACGCCGCCGGCCGCAAGGGTGAGGAAGAGTGCGGCGACGACCACGTACAGCGTGGGCGATTTCGCTCGGTTGATCTTGGTGAAAGGTGACACGGCTATTCCTGCACTGTCGACAACTTCGATCACGGCACGGTAACGAATCGGCATTGATACGGCAACTGCACCATTTCTACCTGCAGTTTCTCGGTAACGAGACAGGTGACGATTCGTAATTTTCGATCAATAGCCGGGCCGCGACCGAAGGTGCGGGCTAGCGTCGATTCGACGCTCGGGAAAACGTGCCGCACGACGCGCGAATTACAGAGGTGGGATTACTTTGGGTGACCGAATTCACCGTCCTCCGGCGCGGCGGAGTGCGGCGCTGCTGACCCTGCTCGGCATGCTCGGCGCGCTGCTGCTCGCTGCCACCCCGGCGGCCCTGGCGCAGTCCCCCGCCGCCGGCCGCACCTACGTCATCGCCACCGACGTGACCTTTGCACCCTTCGAATTCCAGAACGAGCAGGGCGACTTCGTCGGCATCGACATGGACCTGATCCGGGAGATCGCGGAGGATCAGGGCTTCACCGTGGAGGTTCGTCCGCTGGGCTTCGATGCCGCCCTGCAGGCGGTGCAGGCGGACCAGGCCGACGGCGTAATCGCGGGCATGTCGATCACGGAGGAGCGCAAGCAGGTCTTCGACTTCTCGGATCCCTATTTCGAGTCCGGCGTGCAGATGGCGGTACTCGCCGGCAACGACGAGGTCGCGTCGTACGCCGATCTGGCAGGCAAGCGCGTCGCGGTCAAGAACGGCACCGAGGGCGCCGCGTTCGCCGAGTCCATCAAGGGCGAGTACGGGTTCACCACGGTCTACTTCGCCGACTCGGCGAGCATGTACGACGAGGTCCGCACCGGGAACTCGGTCGCGGTCTTCGACGACTACCCGGTGCTGGCGTACGGCATCGCCCAGGGCAACGGGCTGAAGACGGTCACGGAGAAGGAGGCCGGTGCGAACTACGGGTTCGCGGTGAACAAGGGCCGCAATCCCGAGCTGCTCACCGCGTTCAACGCGGGCCTGCAGAATTTGCGGGACAACGGCCGCTACGACGAGATCGTGGAGAGTTACCTCGGCGAGGGCGCCGTGCAGGCCGACAACTCCATCCCCGGCCTGCTCCGCAGCACCTGGCAACTGCTGCTCGAGGGGCTGTGGCTGACCCTCGTGCTGTCGGTCGTCTCGATCGCGATCGCGCTGGTGCTCGGTGCGCTGTTCGGCCTCATGCGGGTCTCACGCAACATCGTCCTGCGCGGGATCGGCACCGCCTACGTCGACGTCTTCCGCGGCACCCCGCTGCTGGTGCAGGCCTTCTTCATCTACTTCGGCATCCCGGCCGCGGCCGGATTCCAGATGTCGGCGTTCACCGCGGGCATCATCACGCTCTCGCTCAACGCGGGCGCGTACATGGCCGAGATCGTGCGTGGCGGCATCCTGTCCGTCGACAAGGGGCAGATGGAGGCCGCCCGCAGCCTCGGCATCGGCTACCTGCCCGCGATGCGCAAGGTGGTCATGCCCCAGGCGGTGCGCACCATGATCCCGTCGTACATCAATCAGTTCGTGATCACGCTGAAGGACACCTCGATCCTGTCGGTGATCGGCATCGCCGAGCTCACCCAGACCGGGCGGATCATCATCGCCCGCAACTTCCAGTCGTTCCAGATGTGGCTGATCATCGGGGTGATCTACTTCGTCGTCATCATGGCGCTGACCAAATTGTCGGACCGACTCGAGAAGAGGATCAACCGTTGACCGAGGCAGCCGCGGCCCAGCCGCTCGAGGACGGTCGCGAGGTGAAGATCCGCGTGCGCGGCCTGAAGAAGTCGTTCGGCGAGAACGAGGTGCTCAAGGGCATCGATGTGGACATCCTCGCCGGCGAGGTGGTGTGCGTGATCGGCCCCTCCGGTTCGGGCAAGTCGACGTTCCTGCGATGCTTGAACCGGCTCGAGGACATCAGCGCCGGTTCGGTGGTGGTGCACGGGTTCGACCTCGCCGACCGGAAGATCGACATCGACCGGGTGCGCCGCCACATCGGGATGGTGTTCCAGCACTTCAATCTCTTCCCGCACATGACGGCCCTCGAGAACATCGTGCTCGCGCCGGTGCTGACGAAGCGGGCGACCAAGGAGGAGGCACGGACGCGGGGGCTCGCCCTGCTCGACCGGGTGGGGCTGAGCGAGAAGGCCGACGCGAAGCCGGCCAACCTGTCCGGCGGGCAGAAGCAGCGCGTCGCGATCGCACGGGCGCTGGCCATGAATCCGGACATCATGCTGTTCGACGAGGCGACCAGCGCCCTCGACCCGGAGATGGTGGGCGAGGTGCTGCAGGTGCTGCGCGACCTGGCGGCCGAGGGCATGACCATGGTCGTGGTCACGCACGAGATGGGCTTCGCCCGGGAGGTCGCCGACCGGGTGCTGTTCATGGCCGACGGGTACGTCCTCGAGGAGGGCACGCCGAAGGAACTGTTCGGGAGCCCCCGCCAGGAACGGACCCGCGACTTCCTCGCGAAGGTGCTCTGAGGCCGGCGCCCGGTTCCCGGGCGCCGGTCCTCACCCACGGCTACGCGGTCTGCAGGAACCGCACCCGGCGGGCGAGCAGGGCGTCGACGCTGTAGGCGCCGGCGCCGACGACGGCGAGCACCAGCGCACCCGCGCCGAGGGCCCCGACGAGTTCCCATCCGCCGTCGGTGACGTAGATGCCGTTGCCGATGTGGACGACGAAGAACGCGCCGAGCATGTTGATCAGCAGCAGGACGCCGAAGATCGGCACGAGCAGGCCGATGATGAGAGCGATGCCACCGAGCGTTTCCACCCAGGTGGCGTAGAAGGCGGACAGCGCGGGCACGGGCACGTCCATGCCCTCGAATCCGGCCTTGGTGGCGGAGTATCCCTGGTTGATCTTCTGCAGGCCGTGGGCCAGGAAGACGATGCCGATGACCACTCGGGCGACGAGCAGCCCGACGTTGCGCAGGACGGGGTTGTTCATGGAGATGACCTTTCGGTGCGGGCGGTGGGGGGCTCGTCCTTCGATCGAAGCCGCGTCCACGGTAGCTGCGCAAGGTTGAAGGTTCAACCTTGGGGTGCCCGAGCGCCCCGGCTGCCGGAAGGTCGGGGGCCGAAAAGTAGTTGATTAATCAACAATGTGGAGTATGCTCCTCGTCGAAGGGGCAATCACCGGCCGAAGGAGCACTATCGTGGCAATCAGCGTGGAAGAGGAGCGCAGCCGCCGATCCGCGACGCTGCGGGAGGAACTGCGCAGCCGTTACCTCCGGCCGGTCGACGAGCGACCCGCGTCGTCGGCCCGCGGGCTGCACCACACCGCGCTCGTCAGCAGCGACGTCGAACGCACCGTGCGCTTCTACCAGGACGTGCTCGAATTCCCTCTCACCGAACTGATCGAGAACCGTGACTACCCCGGTTCCTCGCACTTCTTCTTCGACATCGGCAACGGAAACCTGCTGGCGTTCTTCGACTTCCCCGGACTCGACGTCGGGCCCTACCGGGAGGTCCTCGGCGGCCTGCACCACATCGCGATCAGCGTCGAGCCCGGCAGGTGGGAACGCCTGCGCACCAAGCTGACCGACGCCGGCGTCGAGCTCGTCGAGCACAGCGAGGTCTCGCTGTACTTCCGCGACCCCGACGGCGCCCGCATCGAACTCATCGCCGACCCCCTCGGCGAGATGTACGGAAACAAGGTCCTCTAGATGAGCAACGTCGACGCCGAGCCCACCGAGATCCGCTGCGAAACCGAGCCCGCCCCCACCCGTGTGCAGATCATCACCTCCCGCGAGGTGCCGCTCGGCGGCCCGCGCGCGATGCCGGTCCGCCGCACCCTGCCGCAGCGCGCCCGGTCCCTCATCGGGGCCTGGTGCTTCGCCGACCACTACGGGCCCGACGACGTCGCCGCCACCGGCGGAATGGACGTCGCGCCGCACCCGCACACCGGCCTGCAGACGGTGAGCTGGCTGTTCGCCGGCGAGATCGAGCACCGCGACAGCCTCGGCAAGCACGCGTTCGTCCGCCCCGGCGAACTGAACCTCATGACCGGCGGCCACGGCATCGCCCACTCGGAGGTCTCCACGCCGGCCACGACGGTCCTGCACGGCGTCCAATTGTGGGTGGCCCTGCCCGACGCGCACCGCGGCGCACCCCGCGACTTCCAGCACTATGCCCCCGAACCCGTCCGGATCGAGGGCGCGACCGTGAGCGTGTTCCTCGGCTCCCTCGCCGGGTCCGCGTCGCCCGTGCACACCTTCACCCCGCTGCTCGGCGCCGAGATCACCCTCGACCCGGGCGCGACCGTCGAACTGGCCGTCGATCCCGAGTTCGAGCACGGTCTGCTCGTCGACACCGGCAGCGTCCGCCTCGCCGGCACCGTCCTCGCCCGCTCCGCGCTCGGCTACGTCGGCACCGGAGTCCCCACGCTCCCCCTGACCAATCTCACCGTCGAACCCGCGCGGGCCGTCCTGCTCGGCGGTACGCCGTTCGGCGAGGAGATCGTCATGTGGTGGAACTTCGTGGGCCGTAGCCACGACGAGATCGTCGCGTTCCGGGACGAGTGGCAGCGCGAGGGGGAACGCTTCGGGCGGGTCGAGGGCTACACCGGGAAGGTGACACGGCTACCCGCGCCGGCGCTGCCGAACGCGCAGATCCGGCCGCGCCGCAACCCCCCGACCGCCCCCTGAGTGAGCACACACCGAGTGAGCACACACCGAGGGCACACACCGAGCGCGCACCGTCACTCGGGGCGGACTCCGGCATAGGCGTCCCCGAGCAGGCGCCGCACCCCGACCCGGGTCACCTCCCGCGGGTTGGGGTACTGCCGCTCGGTGGCCAGGTGCGCCGCCTCGTCGAGGTCGCCCTCGGACATCCCCAGTTCGGCGAGCGTCGTCGGGCCGCCCGCCGCCGCCACCAGGTCGAAGACCCCGGCCGGGGCCGTGGGGGTGCCGAGGGCGTCGGCAATGCGGCTCATCACGGTCGGCACCGACGGCGCGTTGAACGCCATCACATGCGGTAGCACCACGGTGTGCGTCGGCGCGTGCGGCAGGTCGAAACTGCCGCCCAGGACATGACACAGCTTGTGGTGCAAGCCCATTCCCACCGCGCTCAGGCACGTGCCGGCCAGCCACGCCGCGAGCAGCAGATCCGAGCGGCCCTCCCGGTCCGCGGCGTCGGCGCCGAGGACCGGCACGCCCCGGGCGATCGCGCGGATGGCCTCGAGCGCCAGCGTGTCGACGATCGGGTTGGCATGCTCGGCGTACAACGCCTCCACGGCATGCGCCATCGCGTTGATCGCACTGGTCACCGCCATCGGGATCGGCATCGACAGGGTGAACTCGACGTCGTAGATGACGGTCTCGGGCAGGATGGCCGGCGACGAGTGCGTGGTCTTCACACCGTCCGCGGTTTCCCCGAGGACGGGAGTCACCTCGGATCCGGCGTAGGTGGTCGGCAGGATCACCTGGTCCACGCCGGTGCGCACCGCGATCGCCTTCGACAGTCCCGTCGTCGACCCCCCGCCCACGGCGACGACGGCATCGATGTCGTGTTCGGAGACCAGGCCCAGCACCTTCTCGGTGACCGCCACCGGCGTGTGCATGACGGCGCCGTCGAACCGGGCGACCTGCAGCCCACCGAGGGCCTTCTCGACGAGTTCCACCTGCGGACGGACGTGCTCACCACCCAGCAGGAGAACCCGGGAGCGGTCGAGGCGGCGCACCTCGTCGGCGACCCGCGCCGCGGTTCCCGGCCCGAACACCACCCGTGACGGCTGAGCGTTGTAGACGAAGCTGTGCATGCCGTCCATTGTCCCGGCCGCACGGGCCGGCCGCCTCGGAACGGCGACACCGTTACGAAAGTCCGTACACCCGTTCGGCGTTCGCGGTGGTCGCGGCGGCCAGCTCGGCCGGGTCCGCGCCGCGCACCTCCGCCAGCGCCCGCACCGTGTACGGCAGGCAGTACGACTCGTTGGGCGCGCCGCGGAACGGATGGGGCGTCAGGAACGGAGCGTCCGTCTCCACCAGCACCTGCTCGAGCGGCACCAGCGGGGCCGCGGCACGCAGCGCCGCGGCGTTCTTGAAACTCACCGTCCCGGAGAAGCTGAGCAGGTAACCGGCGTCGACGCAGGCCCGCGCCATGTCCGCGTCCGACGAGAAGCAGTGGAAGATCACCGTCTCCGGCGCACCCTCGTCGTGCAGCACGCGCAGCAACTCGGCGTCGGCGTCGCGGTTGTGGACCATGAGGGTCTTGCCGAGCCGTTTGGCCAGGTCGATGTGCCAGCGGAAGGCGTCCTCCTGCTCGATCGGGTCGGCGCAGCCGTCGAGCTTGCCGGGCCAGTACAGGTCCAGGCCGGTCTCCCCCACCGCGACCACGCGCGGGTCGGCGGCGAGCTTCTCGATCTCGGCCCGGGTGGCGTCGTCGAGCGCGTTCGCCCGGGTGGGGTGGATCGCCACGGCGGCGTAGACCCGCTCGTCCCAGTGCGCGGCGTCCACGGCGAAGCGGGCGGCGACGATGTCGTCGGCGACGGTGACGACCCGTCCGACCCCGACCGCGGCCGCCCGGTCGAGGATCGCCGCCACCGACTCGGCGTCGTGCGCGCCGCACGCGTCGAGGTGCGTGTGGGCATCGACGAGAGGCGAGAGCGGCTGCGGAGGCTCGGGCGCGGGGCGGGTTCGGCTCACGGCCCATACACTATCTACCTATAAAGTGGACGCACCATGACTGTTCCTGCCGCCTCCCGCCCGCCGTTCTACCTGACGACCGCGATCGCTTACCCGAACGGCGCCCCGCACATCGGCCACGCCTACGAGTACATCTCCTCGGACGCGATCGCCCGGTTCAAGCGCCTCGACGGCTTCGACGTGTTCTTCCTGACCGGCACCGACGAGCACGGCCTGAAGATGCAGCAGACGGCGGCGAAGGAAGGCCTGGACGTGCGGGACCTCGCGGCCCGCAACTCCGGGGTGTTCGAGGCCATGGACAAGTCGCTGAACATCTCCTTCGACCGGTTCATCCGTACCACGGACGCCGATCACCGCGAGGCGAGCAAGGCCATCTGGCAGCGCATGGCCGACAACGGCGACATCTACCTCGACACCTACTCGGGCTGGTACTCGGTGCGCGACGAGGCGTTCTACGCCGAAGCCGAGACGACGGTGCTCGAGGACGGTACGCGCATCGCCACCGAGTCGGGCACCCCGGTGGAGTGGACGGAGGAGTCGACGTACTTCTTCCGGCTCTCGGCGTATCAGGACAAGCTGCTGAAGCTGTACGAGGAGCGACCGGACTTCATCGCCCCCGCCACCCGGCGCAACGAGATCGTCAGCTTCGTCTCCGGCGGGCTGAAGGATCTGTCGATCTCCCGCACCACCTTCGACTGGGGCGTGCCGGTGCCGGACCACCCCGAGCACGTGATGTACGTGTGGGTGGACGCGCTCACCAACTACCTGACGGGCGCGGGCTTCCCCGACACCGAGGCGGAGTCGTTCCGCCGCTACTGGCCCGCGAACCTGCACATCATCGGCAAGGACATCACCCGGTTCCACACCGTGTACTGGCCGGCGTTCCTGATGTCGGCCGGAATCGAGCTGCCCGAGCGGGTGTTCGTGCACGGCTTCCTGTTCAACAAGGGCGAGAAGATGTCCAAGTCGGTCGGCAACGTCGTCGACCCGCTCGAGATGGTCGAACAGTACGGTCTCGATCCGCTGCGCTTCTTCCTGCTGCGGGAGATCTCCTACGGCCAGGACGGCAGCTACAGCCACGAGGCGATCGTGACCCGCGTCAACGCGGACCTGGCGAACGAACTCGGCAACCTGGCGCAGCGCTCGCTGACGATGGTCGCCAAGAATCTCGACGGCGTGGTGCCGACCCCCGGCGACTTCACCGAGGACGACCGCGCGCTGCTCGCGCAGGCCGACGCCCTGCTCGAGAAGGTCCGGGCCGAGTTCGACGTGCAGGCACTGCACCTCGCACTGGAGACGATCTGGCACGTGCTCGGCGAGACGAACCGGTACTTCTCCGCGCAGGCACCGTGGGTGCTGCGCAAGACGGACCCGGCCCGGATGGCGACGGTGCTGTACGTGACGCTCGAGGTCGTGCGGATCGTCGGCCTGCTCGTGCAGCCGGTGATGCCCGATTCGGCCGCGAAGATCCTCGACCTGGTGGGCCAGGACCCGCAGGCGCGGCAGTTCGCGGACATCGCCACACGCCTCGCCCCGGGCACCCCGCTGCCGGCCCCGGCCCCGGTGTTCCCGCGGTACGAATAGGCATCCCGCCGCCTGTCGGTGGCCTCGTGCACACTCCCGCGCATGGGGCGAGATAGAACATACTTTCGACAGGCGCCGGCGGGGTCCGGGGCATCCGACGAGGTCTTCCACCTCGGCACCCGGCCACTTCTCGACGAACTGTGCGCCGCCTACGAGCGCGGCTGGCAGCCCGCCGACGTGCTGCACGTGACGGCCCGGTCCGGCGACGCCACGGACGTCCCACTGGCGGCCGCCGCGGTGCTGTACGACGCCCGGCGCAGCCACGCGGCCGACCGGGCGCCCATGGACTGGGTGCAGCAGCTCGGTGTGATCGCGGAGCGCTGTCCCGGTGCCGCGCGGATCGCCGAACGGGTTCCGCCCGACGCACCGGTGCGCCACCTCGGCGTCGAACTGCTGCGCGAGCTGCCCGGCCTGTCCCGCTTCCAGGTGATGGGGCTGGCGTTCGCCTGGAAGTACCTGCCGCGGTTCGCCCCTCTCCTGCCGCCGCCGTCGCAGTGGCCGCCGTTGCGCCCGGTCCCCGCGGCCGGCGAATCCCTGTGCCCGGACCCGAGGGTGCTCGCACGGATCCGCGGCCTCCTGGCGAAGGCCGAGTCCACGGACTATCCGGAGGAGGCCGAGACCCTCACCGCCAAGGCGCAGGAGCTGATGACCCGGTACGCGATCGGCGCGGCCCTGCTCACCGGCGCCGAGACGGGCGCCGCGCGGGGGCGCCGCCTGCACGTCGACAACCCGTACGCGAAGGAGAAGGTGCTGCTGCTCACCGCGATCGGGAACGCGAACCGCACCCGCACGGTGTGGTTCACCAAGGTCGGGATCGCCACGATCGTCGGCGCCGACGTCGACCTGCAGCAGGTCGAGGTGCTGTTCACGTCGCTGTCGGTGCAGGCGAGCCGGGCCGTGCGCGCGGCCGGGACCGGGGGCCGCACCGGCGGCGCGGCGACGGCGTTCCGTCGCGCCTTCCTGGCGGGGTTCGCATACCGGATCGGCGAACGGCTGCGGCAGGCCGACGTGCGCGCCACCGCGGCCGCCGCGGCCGACGCGAGCATGGCCGTCACGCAGCTCGCCCCGTTGCTGGCCCGTCGCTCCGAGGCCGTGGACTCGGAGTTCCGCCGGTTGTTCCCGACGACCCGGTCGACGCGCACACGCAGCGTCGACGCCGAGGGGTGGTTCGCGGGCCGGGACGCGGCCGAGTCGGCCTTCCTCACCCCCGGTTCCCCGTAGCGGGCCGGCCGTGTGAGCACTGCCACGCCGCACCCTGTCACATTCGCGGGCCGGCCGGTGTCCCATGCACGACCGCGAAATCGTCGACAGCAGAAGGGGTGGTCAGGATGGCAACCGACGTGGTGGTGCTCGGGGCCGGGTACGCGGGCGTGATGGCAGCGAACCGCATGCTCGCCGCGCATCCGGAGGTATCGGTGACGGTCGTCAACCCGCGACCGGTGTTCGTCGAGAGGGTGCGGCTGCACCAGCTCGCGGCCGGATCCGGTGCGGCCGCGCACGACCTCGCCGAGGTGCTGCACCCGGCGGCGGTCGTGCACCTCGGCACCGCGGTGCAGATCGGTGCGGATCGTGTGCTGCTCGCCGACGGGACGGCGCTGCCGTTCGACGTGGCGATCTACGCCGTCGGCAGCGGCGCCGGCGTGCCCGCGATCCCGGGCGCCGACCGGCTGCACTCGCCGGCCGAGTTCGAACGCGCCATGGACACGGCCGCCGCGCTCGACAGGCTCGGCGACGGTGCCGGCGTGGTGGTCGTCGGCGGCGGGCTCACCGGCGTCGAATCGGCCGCCGAGATCGCCGAGGCGCATCCCCACCTGACCTGCACCCTCGTCGGGGACCCCGTCGCACACCTGCCCGGCGCCACCCGGCGGTTCGTCGCCGCACGGCTGCGACGGCTCGGTGTCCGGGTGCGGCCGGGCCGGGTCGTCGCGGTCACCGGGCGGGAGGTGCTGCTCGCCGACGGCGAAGCGGTGCCCGCGGAACTCACGATCTGGGCGGGCGGCTTCACGGTGCCCGACCTGGCCCGGCGGAGCGGGTTGCCGGTCGACGGGACCGGTCGGCTCCGCGTCGACGCCACCCTGCGGAGCACGGGCGCAGCCAACGTCGTGGGGGTGGGCGACGCCGTGACCGTCGACGGCCAGGATCACATCCGGATGAGCTGCCAGGCGGCGCTGCCGCTCGGCGCGCACGGCGCCGACACGGCATGGGCGCTGCTGGCGGGCCTGGAGCCGCAGCCGCTGTCGCTCGGTTTCGTGGCGCAGTGCATCTCGCTGGGCCGGGCCTCCGGCGTCGTGCAGCGCACCCGCCCGGACGACACGGCCCGCGGCGGCGCCCTGCGCGGTACGTTGGGCGCATTCGGCAAGGAGATGGTGGTGCGCGGAACGGTGTGGACACTGCGCCGGCAGGCACGGGGGCACGGCTATCCCTTCCCGAAGGGACCGGCCGCTGCGCACGATCCGATCGCGGCGCCGCGATGACGCACGACGAGCTGTTCACCCGGCACCGCGGCCTGCTGTTCGGCATCGCGTACGAGATCACCGGCAGCGTCGCCGACAGCGAGGACATCCTGCAGGACAGCTACCTGCGGTGGGCCGAGGTGGACCTCGACGAGGTCGCCAACCCCCGGGCGTATCTGAGCCGCGTGGTCACCCGGCAGGCGCTGAACGCGCTGCGCACCGCGCAGCGTCGCCGGGAGGACTACGTCGGGCCGTGGCTGCCCGAGCCGGTACGCACGGCGCCGGATGCCGCCGAGGACGTCCTGCTCGCGGAGTCGGTGTCGATGGCGATGATGCTGGTGCTCGAGACACTCGGCCCGCTCGAACGGGCGGTGTTCGTGCTGCGCGAGGTGTTCGGATTCGACCACGCCCAGATCGCGGCGGCGGTCGGCAGGCCGGAGGCGACGGTGCGGCAGATCGCCCACCGCGCCCGAAGCCACGTGCACGCGCGGCGCAAGCGGTACACGGCGTCCGGCGCGGAGACCCGCCGGGTGGTCGAGGAACTGCTCGCCGCCGCCGGCACCGGCGACGTGGAGGCGCTGATGAAGGTGCTGTCCCCGGAGGTGGTCTACGTCGCCGACGGCGGGGGCAAGGCGACGGCCGCACGGGTTCCGGTGTCCGGGGCGAAGAAGGTCGCGCGGCTGTTGCGGAACCTGGGGCGCAGGCCCCTGCCCGACATGCGCTTCGAGTTCGCGTCGTTCAACGGTCTGCCCGCGCTGGCGGTGTACTCGGCCGAGCGGCTCGACCTCGTGATGATGATCGAGACGGACGCGGGCCTGGTCACGGGCCTGTATGTGGTGCGGAACCCGGACAAGCTCGGCGCGGCGGACAGGGTGATGCCGCCGGTCCACTGAACGCC
>NZ_PCZU01000080.1:0-9948 GCF_002887785.1 Rhodococcus sp. ENV425 | reverse complement strand
GCCCGGTGGTCGCGGGCCCGGTGGTCGCGGACTCGGTCGTCGCGGACTCGGTCGTCGCGGGCTCGGTCGTCGCGGGCTCGGGAGTCGCGGGGCGGGCGGCACCGCCCGGGGCCGGGGTCCGGCCCGTTCCCGCGATCTTGGGCCGCCGGCCCCTCGGGGGACCCATCGGATTGGGCTTGCGACGCTGCGGGGGCACTACACACTCTCCTTCATGGCTCACTCGCCTCCGGCGGATCCGGGATCGGCCGGTGCAGGCGCAGGAGCGCCCGGGGCGGGCGCGGGATCGGCCGGCGGCGCGGGTTGCTGCGCTCCTTCCACGGGCCCGCCGCCGAGCTGCACCGAGTCCAGCGGCTGGATCGTCTCCGCCTTCCAGATGTCGCCGTCCTTGCGCATCGCCACGTTCACGGTGACCTTGTTCTCGACGAAGTTGTCGGGCCAGGTGGTCTTCACCGCCAGGACGATCAGGGCGTTCGCCGTGTTCGCGTCCGTGTCCAGCGCCGTCAGGGAGCCGAACAGCACGTTCGCCGACATGCCCGTGCCCGTCTGTGCCACCTGCTGACGGATCTGCTGCTCCGTCGCGGCCAGGTCGTTGTTCAGGGCCTCACCGGTGATCGACGAACGCATGTTCTCGATCGACCGGTCGACGTCGGCGGCGTCGACGCTGTTGAGGTTGATCGCGGCCTGCATCGCCCCGGACAGGGCGGCGTCCCGCGCATCGGCCGTCGGGCGGTCGGCGAGCAGGGCCCGCCCCCATCCGAAGCCGAACCAGGCGGCCGCCACGAGGGCGATCACCGCCAGCACGCTCACCACTGCCAGGACGATCCTGCGTATCTTGTCGCCGCCCGCCCCCGCCGTCTGCGGGGGACGGGACGTCGTGTCTGCGGTCACTGCACCAACCTACTTACCTACTTCGGGGTGACTCCGAGCAACGGCGCGAGCTGCGTCGCGATCGGATTCAGATTGAGCTTGTCCGGATCCTGCTTCGGCGTGAAGTCCCACGGCTGGATCGTCGCCGGGTCGGCGAACACGATCCGGTTCGCGCTCCGCACGCCGGTGACGCTGCCCTGCGGGGCCTCACAGGACGCCTCCGTGTTGAACGGAAAGTCCTGTTGGGTGTCGTCGAAGTTGGGATCCCGGCGCTGCATCTCGTCGAGGATCGCCTGAGTGCCCTCGTACCCGAGGGTGCACGACGGCGGGTTGTTCGTCTCGAGCAGGATGCCCTGCCGGACCGTGCCGTCGCCGGGCGCCACCGTCCCGGCGCTGGCCGCCACGGCCGGCAGGAACGCGAGCAGCGGCTGCAACGCGACGGCCTGCGGGCCGAGCTTGTCGCCGAGCAGCGCCAGGTTCGTCAGGTTCGCCGTCAGGCCGGGGCCCGAATCCGCGACCAGCTGCGTGAGCTCCTCGCTCGCCGCCGTCCCGGTCTCGAGGAGGCGACGGACGTCCGGGTCGCTGTCGCGCAGCTGCGCGGTCACCAGGTCCAGATCCGCGCTGAACTGCCGGATCGCCGACGCCTGCACCGACTGGGTGTCGAGCACCGTTTGGCTGTCGCGGATCAGCGACACCGTCTGCGGCAGGTACTGCACCCCGGCGTCGCTGAGCTGGGCCAGGGAGTCCACGAGGGTCTGCAGCTGGCCACCGCGGCCGTCGAACGCCGCCCCCAGCTCGGTCACCACCGTGCGCAGCGAGTCCACCGGCACCGACCGGACGAGCGCGTTCGTGCTCACCAGCAGGTCCTGCACGGGCACGGGCACGTCGGTGGCGTCCTGGCCGATGACCGATCCCGCTTCGAGGTAGGGGCCCTCGTCGGTATCCGGTTGCAGATCGACGTACTGCTCGCCGATCGCCGACCGGTTCGCCACCACGGCACGGGTGGACGCGGGGATCTGCGGCCCGCCGTTGTCGAGGAGCAGCGTGACGTCGATGCCGTCCTCGGTCAGGCCGAGCTCGCCGACCCGCCCCACCGGCACGCCCCGGTAGGTGACCTCGGCGTTGGTGAAGATGCCGCCCGAATCGGCGAACCGTGCGTGGACGGTGTACTGCCCGAACCCGAGCAGGTTGTCGAGGCGGACGTACCGCGCGCCGACGAACACCACCCCGAGCAGCGCGATCACCACGAACGCGACCAGCTGTATCCGCAGCATTCGCGATCTCATCATCGCCCTCCCCCGACTCCGAGCTGGTTCAACAGGCCCTCCAGCGGATTGGCCGGCGCCGGGTCGTCGCCGGTGTCCGCCGCCGCGGCCGGCTGACCGGGCAGCGTCACCCCCGGCGGCAGTTCGAGTCCCACGGGCAGCTTCGCCGCCGGCAGCACCGGCAGCAGCGAGACCGTCGGCCAGCCCGGCCTCGGCCCGTTGCCGTTGTAGTACGGGTTCGACGGATCCACGACGGGCTTGGGCTCGCCGAACTTCGGCTGCCGGTAGACCGGCTCGCCCTGACCGACGCCGAGCGAGGCCAGCGCGTCCCCGATCTGCAGGTCCACGGCGAGGAACAGGTTGACCGAGCCACCGAGGGCGATCTTCTCGACCCCGTCGGGGAACGGCACCGTCGGGATGAACGGCAGCGCCTTCACCAGATCGTCGCCGGAAGCGGCGAGCTGCTGCAGGGTGGGGCGCAGGGCCAGCAGGTCGGCGATGAGGTCCTCCTTGGACTGGTCGAGCACGTCGGTGCCCACCGTCCCCAGGCGGTCGAGCTGACCGAGCAGTTCGGTCAGCTGGGGCCGCTGCTGTTCGAGCACCGCGGTGGCCACCGGCAGGTCGTCGAGGATCGCCGCGATGCGGTCGTTCTGTTCCGCGACCCGGACGGTGAGCACATCGAGGCCGTCGAGGGCGCGGGTGATGTCGTCGCGCTGCTGGTTGAGACCGTCGATGAGCCGATCCGCCTGTTGCAGAAGGCTCTTCGTGGTGCCTTCCCGGCCCTCGAACGCGGTGGACAGCTCCTCGACCACCGGCTGCAGCTGGCCGACGCCGCCGCCGTTGAGCAGCAGCGAGAGGGCGCCGAGCACGGGCTCGAGTTCCGTGGCGTGCCGGGTCCGGTCCAGCGGAATGACGTCGCCGTCGGCGAGCAGTTCGCGCGACGGGTCGCTCGGCGGCGGACTGAGCTGGACGAACTTCTCGCCCAGCAGACTGGTCTGTTCCACCGCGGCATACGCGTTGGCCGGCAGCTCCACTGCCGAGTCGACCACGATCCCGACGTCGGCGGTCCACCCGTCGGGACCGACGGAGACCGTCTCCACCCGGCCGACGGGCACGCCGTCCACCTTGACGGTGGACTGCGGCACGAGGTCGAGCACGTCGTCGAACTGCACGGTCACGTGGATCGGGTCGGACCCGACGTCCGCACCACCGGGCAGGGGGAGGCTCGCGGCCCCGCCGCACCCCGACACCGCCAGGGCCGTCACGCAGGCCCCGGCACCGAGAATCGCCGAGCGTCTCACTGTCCGCCCCTCTCCAGGTCCAGGCGCGGTGACTCGACACCGGGCACCGTGCCGGGAACCACCCGGCGCTGGATGTTCTCGCCGCTCAGGACGCCGAACGGCAGGATCAGATCCGGCGTCCGGACGTCGTTGGTGATCTGCTCGGCGAGGCCGGAACACTGATCGATCAGCGGCTGCATCTGCCGGCCGAGCTGCTCGAACCTCGGGTCACCCGGCACGAGCCGACCGAGGTCGATGAGCTTGCACATCACGCCCGCCGGATCCTGCAGATCGGTCACCACCAGACGGGAGGCGAGCGACCCGGACTCCGCGTCGTAGGAGTTGACGAGGTTGCTCACCGCCAGGGGCAGCAGGGTCAGCGAGTTCACCAGCGAATCCCGGTTGGCGGCAAGGTTGTTCGTCACCGGGACCAGAGCGTCCACGTTGTCCTTCAACGCCGCCTGATTGTCGTTGACGAACTGCGCGACCACCCCGAGCGACTCCGACAGCTGGTTCAGCGCGAGCCCGAGATTCTCCCGCTCGCCGGCCAGATAGCCCGACAGGTCCGACAGCTGCGCGTTGAACTCGCGCACCTGCTGATCGTTGGCCGCCAGCGCGGACACGAAGATCTGCAGGTTCTCGATGGTGCCGAACAGGTCGCCGCGCGACTCGTTGAGCGTGCGCGACGCGGCGGAGAGCTGCTCGATGGTCTGGCCGAGCGCGGCACCGTTGCCTTCGAGATTCTCGGCGCCGGTCTCCACGAAGCGCGTCAGTGCGCCGTCCTTGTTGGCGCCCTCGGGACCGAGCGCCCGCGACAGCTCGTCGACGCTGGCGTACAGCTGGTCCACCTCCACCGGGGTGGCGGTCCGTTCCCGCGGGATGACGGCGCCGTCGGCCATCGTCTCGCCGCCGGTGTACACCGGGGCGAGCTGCACGTAGCGGTCCGCGACGACCGACGGGGTGATCTGCACGGCCTTGGCGTCGGCGGGGATGTCGACGCCGCGGTCGACCCGCATGTCCACCCGCACCTGGTCCCCTTCGGGGACGACCGCGGTGACCTTGCCGACCTCGACGCCGAGGACCCGGACACCGGACCCCTCGTACACCCCGACGGCCTTGTCGAAGTAGGCCGTGATCTCGGTGGTTCCCATGCGGTTGAAGACCCACCACAGCACACCGGCGATCAGTACCACGGCCGCGGTGATCGCGGCGATCAGCAGCACCATCGGGCCGCGCCGTGAGCCGCCACCGGACTCGGCATGCGACATCAGTTCTCTCCCAACGTGCGAACCGGATCGCGGTATCCGGGGATCTCCGGCAATCCGGGCGGAATGAGGTTCACGACGACCTGGTCGAACCAGCGGCCGTTGCCGACGACATTCGAGTACAGCCGGACGAACGGCTCGTACAGCTTCATCGCGCGGTCGAGATCGTCGTTGCGGTCCTGCAGGATCTGCACCACTCCCCGGAGCTGGTCGAGCGCCGGGCCGATCGTCGCCTCGTTGTCGCGGACCAGACCGGTCAGCTCGGCAGACAGCCGCTGCGTGCCCGTCAGCAGCTGCGAGATGGCCTGCTGCCGGTTGTTGAGTTCTGCGATCAGCAGGGCGCCGTCGCTGATCAGCCGGTTGAACTCCGCGTTGCGGTCGGCGAGGATCTGCGAGGTCCGGCCGGTCGCCTCGAGCAGCCGTTTGAGCTCCTGGTCCCGGCTCGCAACGGTCTGCGAGAGCCGGGTGACTCCGTCGAGCGAGGCCCGGATGTCGTCCGGTGTCTGCGAGAACGCCTCCGAGAGCGTGTCGAAGCTCGTGGCCAGCTGTTCCGAGTCGATCTCGCCCAGAGTGGTGGCCGCGGACGAGAACGCCTCGATCACGTCGTACGGGGCTACGGTGCGCGACAACGGGATCCGATCATCCGGGTCGAGCACCTCGGTGCCCCGCGGCTCGAGGGCGAGGTACTTCTGGCCGAGGATCGTCTTGATCTGGATCGAGGCCGAGGTGTCGTTGCCGAGCCAGGCGTCCTTGACCTTGAACGACACGAGCACCCGGTCCCCGTCGAGCTCGATGTCGGTGACCTGACCGACCTTGACTCCGGCGATGCGCACCTCGTTGGTGGGCTTGAGGCCGGCCGCCTCGGTGAACTCCGCGCGGTAGGTGGCGCCGGCCCCGATGATCGGCAGCGAATCCAGGAAGAACGCCGACAGGGTGGCCAGCAGGACCACGAGAATCCCGAGGGCGCCGGACACGGCCGGACTGCGACGTCTGCTCATCGTCCCTGCAACTCCTGCATCCCGTCCTGCGTGCACCGCTTGGCGGCGTTGGTGTAGATCGGCTGGTTCACCGTGGGCAGGCCGGTCGGCAGGTTCAGGTACGGAACCGAACCCGGGCCGGCGATCACGTCGATGCCGCACAGGTAGAACTGGAACCACGACCCGTAGCTCGCGACCCGGCCCAGCTTCTCGAGCTTGACCGGAAGGGTGGCGAGGACCTCGTCGACCGCGTCGCGGTTGCTGTTCAGGTTCGCCCCGAGCTGCTGCACCGCCGTGACGGAGCCGGCGATGGCCGGCCGGGTCGGCTCGAGCAGATCGGCCGTCGCGTCCGTCAGCCCGGCCAGCGACTGCACGGCCGCACCCACCGTGTCGCGGTCGGCGGCCAGCCCGCTGACCAGCGCCTGCGTGTTGACGAGCAACGAGTCGAGCTGATCGTCCCGCTCGTTGATGTTGGTGAGCACCGAGTTCAGGTTGTCGATGACCGCACCGATGACCCGGTCCTTGTCTGCGATCGTGTTGGTCAGGCTCGCCGTCGTGCGCACCAGGTCGTCGATGGTTCCGGCCTCGCCCTGGAACACCTGGACTATCTGCGACGACAGCGTGTTGACGTCCTCGGCGCTCAGGGTCTGGAACAGAGGCCGGAACCCGTTGAACAGGGTGGTCAGGTTCACGGCCGGCTTGGTGCGCTCCAGCGGGATGGTGTCGCCGCCGGTCAGCTTCATCCCCTGCATGCCCTCGCCCTGGTCGAGGGCGATGTAGCGCTGGCCGACGAGCGTCCGGTAGCGGATCGTCGCGGTCGTCGCGGCGGGCAGCCAGTCCCGGTCGGACATCGAGAACGTCACGCGCGCCTCGCGCCGGTCGACGATCTCGATCTTCTCGACCTGACCGACGCGGACGCCGGCGATTCGGATGTCGTCGCCCTCGTTGAGCGACGTCACGTCCGTGAAGATCGCGTGGAATTTCGTGCCTCCGCCGCCGCCGAGGCTCGCGATGGTCGCCGCGAGCATTCCGGTGGCGAGGATCGTGACCACGGCGAAGACGATCAGCTTGATCAGCGGTGCTGCCAGGCCTCTCATCGGAAGCTCACCTCCGTTCCACGCAGGGCGGGCGCGCCCAGGCGCGTCGTCCAGGTCGGCACGTCCTCGGGCGCGATGCCCGTCGCCTCCGCGTACACGACGCCGAGGGCGTCCTGCTCGGCCCGCGACCCGGTGTACGAGACCTGCGTCGTCGCCGGGGTCGTCCCGATCAGCTCGCCGACGTCGTCCGGCACCCCGGACCCCTCGGGGGCCGGGAAGTACGACATGGTCTCCGGGCCCGGGTTGCGGGACGGCACCTGGTAGGAGCCGTCGTTGATCGAACCGCCGGGGTACTGCGGGAAGAACCGGCCCGGGGCCGTGACGTTGTCGTAGCAGGTGGGGCCGCGGACGTCGAGCAGGCGCGGCTCGTCCTGGTTCGGCAGGTACCGGCCCTTCGGATTGACGAACTGGACGCTCGCCCGCACGCCGGGGAACGGGTCGTCGGCCGCGAGCACCCCCGCAGCCGCGGGTGCCGCGTCGGCGAAGCCCTTCAGCATGCACGGGTACGACGGCGAGTACCGGGCCAGCAACTGCAGGGCCTGCTTGGAGTCGGCGGCGATGCTGATGATCGAGCCGGCGTTCTGCTCGAGCAGCCCGGCGGTCGCCGACGACGCCCCCGTCGCCGTGACCAGCAGAGTCTCGAGCTGGTTCTCCTGTTCCACCACGGTGTTGCCGGTGGTGCGCAGGTTGTCGAGGGCGCTGATCAGATCGGGCGCGGCGTCGGAGTAGGTCTGGGAGAAGTCCGCGAGCCCGCGCAGGTCCTCCTGCACGGCCGGGAGCTCCACGTTCACCTCGCGGAACACCTGCTCGAGCCGGTCCACGGTCTGCCCGAGGGTCTCGCCGCGGCCGCTCAGGCCCTGGGCCAGGGCGCCGAGGGTGTTCGCGAGATCCTGCGGTGGGATGGCCTCGAGCAGGGGCAGCAGCCCGTCGAGCACCTCGCCGAGTTCGACGGTCTCGGCGCTCGTGTCCTGCATCAGGGTGTCCCCCGCCTGGATCGGGCGCGCCGGCCGGTCCGGGAGGATCAGCGAGACGTAACGCTCCCCGAACAACGTCTTCGGCAGCAGCTGTGCGGTCGCGTTCGCGGGGATCAGGCCGGCCTTGTCCGGTTCGAGCGCGAGATGTGCGGTCACCGTCCCGCTCTCGGCCGACGTGCCGCGGACCTCGCCGACGATCAGTCCGCGCACCTTCACGTCCGCGTTCATCGGCAGCGCGTTGCCGACCTCGTCGGTCACGAGGTCCACCTCGACGACCTTCTTGAACGTCTTGTTGTACATCGCGATGGTGACGAACAGGAACAGACCCAGCACGACGAAGAACAGCAGGCCGAGAACCCTCCGCTTGAGGGTCGAGGGAGTCGGGTTCATCCGGCCACCCTCACGGTCGTGGTGGTGCCCCAGATGGCGAGGCTGAGGAAGAAGTCGAGCACGGCGATCGTGACGATCGCGGTGCGCACCGCACGGCCGACGGCCACGCCGACGCCCGCGGGTCCCCCGCTGGCGTTGAAGCCGTAGTAGCAGTGGATGAGGATCAGGAAGAAGGCGAAGACGAGGACCTTCCCGAAGGAGTACAGCACGTCCTCGGGCGGCAGGAACAGATTGAAGTAGTGGTCGTACGAACCCGACGACTGCCCGTTGAACAGGGTGCTGATCACGCGTGTCGCGAGGTACGCGGCGAGCAGGCCGATGATGTACAGCGGGATGACGGCGACGAAACCGGCGATCATCCGGGAGGTGACGAGGAACGGCACCGACGGCACCGCCATCACCTCGAGCGCGTCGATCTCCTCGCTGATCCGCATCGCACCGAGCTGGGCGGTGAAGCCACAGCCCACCGTCGCCGACAGCGCCAGGGCCGCGACGATCGGGGCGAGTTCACGCGTGTTGACGTACGCCGACAGGAAGCCGGTGAGCACCGAGGAGCCGAGCTGCTCGAGGGCGGCGTAGCCCTGCAGACCCACGACGACGCCGGTGAAACCGGACATCATGGCGATGACACCGATGGTGCCGCCGATGACGGCGAGCGCGCCGCTGCCGAAGGTGACCTCGGCGAGCAGCCGCAGCACCTCCTTGCGGTAGTGGACGAGGGTGCGCGGGGTCCACGCGATGGCCCGCGCGTAGAACGACATCTGGTCGCCTGCCCGATCCAGCATGTCGAGAGGAGCGCGCACGATTCTGCGCCCGCGGAGCCAGATGACGTCTCCGCGGCCCTTTGCGATTGTCATCGAGTCAGGATCCCTTCGCCGGAACGATCTGCAGGTACACCATCGTCAGGATCAGGTTCGCGAAGAACAACAGAAGGAAGGTGATGACGACGGTCTGGTTGACGGCCTCGCCGACCCCCTTCGGTCCGGCACCGGGGTGCAGGCCCTTGTAGGCCGCGACGACGCCGGCGATGACACCGAAGATCGCCGCCTTGATCTCGGCCACGTAGAGGTCGGGCAACTGGGCGAGGGCCGAGAAGGACGCCAGGTAGGCGCCCGGGGTACCGCCCTGCAGGATCACGTTGAAGAAGTAGCCGCCGGCGATGCCGACGACGGAGACGAGTCCGTTGAGCAGCAGCGCGATGAGAACCATCGCGAGCACGCGCGGGACCACCAGGCGTTGCACGGGGTTGATGCCGAGCACCTCCATGGCATCGATCTCCTCGCGGATGGTGCGCGATCCGAGATCGGCGGTGACCGCGGAGCCGGCCGCGCCGGCGATCAGCAGCGCGGTCACGATGGGACTGCCCTGCTGGATCACGGCCAGCACGCTGGCGGCGCCGGTGAACGACTCCGCGCCGAGCTGCTTGATCAGCGACCCGGTCTGCAGCGAGACCACAGCGCCGAACGGGATTGCCACGAGGGCGGTGGGCAGGATCGTGACGCTCGCGATGAACCACGCCTGCTCGATGAACTCGCGGAACTGGAACGGCCGGCGGAAGGTGTTCCGCACGACGTCGACGAACAACTCGACGATGTTTCCGGCCTGGGTGAGTGCACCGTGTATCGGACGCACGAACGAGCTGGTGCCCGATCCGACCCCCATGTGTGCTCCTAGCTTCTGTGGCGGGCGGACTCGTCGTACCCGTGACCGGGGTACGCCGGGATGACCTGCGTGTCGTCGTCGCGGAAGGAATGCTCGGGGTAGGCCGGCGCGGCGTGCGTCCCGCCGGTCTCCTCGAAGGACTCGAGGATGGCCTGCTGGGCGGCCTCGGGC
>NZ_PCZU01000079.1:0-8906 GCF_002887785.1 Rhodococcus sp. ENV425 | reverse complement strand
GCCGCGGCCGAAGTTCCTGCGTGCGGTGGCGGCGGCGGGCGCCCGGCGCTGCTCCTGAGGGAAGGCGGCCGGGTGACGTCGTGCGGGTCGGTACGCTGCCGGCCATGGGATGGTTCAGCCGGGACAAGTGGAACGCCGAGCATGCGGTGTTCGCCGCGGCCGCGGCGGCGACGGTCGTGGGCGGGGTGCTCGGCAACGAGCGGTTGCAGCGGGTGGCCAAGCCGCTGATCGGCCCGTCGCTGGCGGTGCGGGTGCTGCGGCACGCCCCGCACACCGACCGGCTCGACACCGCCCTGTTGCTGCTCGGGCTGACCGGCGCGACCGTCGGCGACGTGTTCATGATCGACCCGGACGACGACGCCCGGCTGCTGCGCGGTGCGTCGTCGTTCGCCGTGATGCAGGCCTGCTACTCGGCCCTGCTGGTGCGTCGCGGTGCCCGTCCGGCGCGGTCGGCGGCGGTGCCGCGGGCGGTCGCAGCGCTCGGGGCCGCCGGTCTGCTCGGCGCACGGTCCCCGGAGGTGGCGGCGCCGCTGACCGGGTACGGCGCCCTGCTGGGCACCACCGCGACCCTCGCCGCCGATCCGGCGCTCGCGCCCGGGGCCCGGCGGGTGGCCGGACTGCCGATCCCGAACGAGGACCGGCGCAGCTGGCTGGGCGCCGGCGGCCTGGTCTTCACCCTGTCCGACGGCACCATCGTCGTGCGGCGGGTGCTGCTGCGGTCGCAGCGGACCCGGGCCGCGGCAGAGGGATTCGTGCTCGCGACGTACGCCCTCGCGCAGTTGCTCCTCGTCGAGGGCAAGCTCGCCCTCGGCCGGGACGGCACTCGCGCGCGCCGGGGCTATCTGCGCGGGTAACGACGGGCGCGACAGGCACTTTCGTGCGTGCGTCCACTTTCGTGCGCACGTCGCCTACGGGCAGAGGACGATCCGGTCGCGGTCGCGGGGGTCGACCCGGATGCCGACGACCCGGCCGGGCTCGAACCGGGCGAGATCCTCGCGGGCAACCTCGTAGAGCACCCGTCCGTGGTACGGCTCGGAGCCCGGCACCGTCAGGTCGAGGTCCAGTTCGGTCAGCTCGCCGTTGTCGACGGTGTGGCCGAGTTGCCGGGCCGAGGTGATGGTGGCCCAGCCCTCGAGGCCGCGGCGGGCGAGGCGGCGGTCGGCGCGCGGCGGCCGCCCGGCGAGGATCATGGCGATGCCCAGCGCCGAGCCGTACGCGGCCAGCAGGAACATGATCTGGTAGGGGACGGTGCCCTCGGGGGAGTTGGCGACGAACAGGCCCAGCCACAGCGCCAGGACGACGATGTACCCGGCGGTGACGAATGCGACGGCACGAACGACTCGAACGTGGTTCATTGCTCCTCCGATGCCAGGATAGTCCGTGACCTGCGCCACGTCCGTCGTCGCTACGCTGCATCCATGAATTCACCCAGTGTGTTCGTCACCGGCGCCGCCTCGGGGATAGGCCGCGCCACCGCACTGCTCTTCGCCCGCCGCGGTTACCGGGTCGCGGCCGTCGACGTCGACGCGGCGGGCCTCGAGGTGCTCGCCGCGGAGCAGCCCGGCATCGTCACCGGCGTTCTCGACGTCACCGACGCGCTGGGCTGGGAGCGGGCGCTGAAGGGGTTCTGCACCGACGGCACCCTCGACCTGCTCGTCAACAACGCCGGCCTCCTGGCGTCGGGACCGTTCGAGACGACCGCGCTCGAACGGCACCGGCAGATGGTCGACGTCAACGTCACCGGCACGATCACGGGCTGCCACAGCGCGTTCGAGTACCTGCGCCGCACGCCCGGCGCCCAGGTGGTCAACCTCTGCTCGGCGTCGGCGCTCTACGGCCAGCCGGAGCTCGCGACCTACAGCGCCACCAAGTTCGCCGTGCGCGGGCTGACCGAGGCGCTCGATCTGGAATGGGCCCCGCACGGCGTCCGGGTGATCGCGTTGTGGCCGCTGTTCGTCGAGACGGCGATGACCCGGGACCTGAACGTCGGCGCCGCGCGGCGGCTCGGGATCCGGCTCACCGCCGACGACGTCGCCCGGGATCTCTACGACCTGACCCGCCCCGGGCGGCGGCCGTCGGGTGTGCACCACGCGGTGGGCTGGCAGGCCAAGGCGTTCGCCGCCCTCGCGCAGGTTACGCCCACCCGGCTCAATCGCCTGGTCAACCGGTGGGTGACCGGTAGCTGAGGCGGTCTCGCTAGAGTGGCGGACGGATCAGCGACGGAAGGAGTCGGGTGAACGTGCGTCGGATGTCGTCGATCGGTGCGGCCGCGGTGGCGGTGCTGGCACTGGCCGGGTGCGGAGGGACCGCGGACGGCGGGGAGCAGCCGGCCGCCGCGTCGTCGGCGAGCGCGGCCGCCACGACCACCACCACGACCGCGGCACCCGTGCCGACGGCCCCCGGGACCACGACGGCCACCGGGACCACGACGACCACGCCGCCGGCGCCGGCCCCCGACAGTGCGCCGACGACGCTGGCGGACGTGCAGTACGAGCGCAACGAGTCGTACTACTTCACCAGCCCCGACGGCGGGTTCCGCTGCGGCATCGTCAGACTCCCCTCGCGCACCGAGGCCGGCTGCGAGGGCGCCACCGATCCGGTCCCCCCGCGTCCCGAGAATTGCATGGTCAACTGGGGCAACGGTATTCGCGTGCAGGACGCGGGCCCGGCGGAGTTCATGTGCTCGGGCGGCTCGGTCTACACCTCCGGCGGCGACGACCCGGTGCTGCCGAGCGGATCGCGGCTGAGCAAGCTCGGCTACACGTGCGAGACCACCGACGCCGACGTCACCTGCGCCAACGACGCCACCGGTCACGGCTTCACGATCGCCGCCGGCTCCAACACGACCTTCTGACCGTGCAACTCGACGACGCTCCCGGCCCCACCGAGTGGGGCGAGCACCCGCACGGGTGCGGCCCGTGGGCCGAGGAGTTCGTCACCGAACCGCCGCAGGATCCGCGCTACGATCCGGAGCTGCTGGCCCGCGGCGACCGCCGCAACGTCGTCGACGCCTACCGCTACTGGACGCGCGAGGCGATCGTCGCCGACATCGACAACCGCCGTCATCCGCTGCACGTGGCGATCGAGAACTTCGGGCACGACGCGAACATCGGCACGGTGGTGCGCACCGCCAACGCGTTCGCGGCGGCCGCCGTGCACATCGTCGGCCGTCGGCGCTGGAACCGTCGCGGGGCCATGGTGACCGACCGGTACCAGCATCTCGTGCACCACCCCGACGTCGACTCCCTGATCGACTGGGCAGCCGGACGGGGACTGACGATCGTCGCGGTGGACAACACACCCGGATCGGTGCCGCTCGAGACCGCGCAGCTGCCCCGCGCGTGCATGCTGCTGTTCGGCCAGGAAGGGCCCGGTGTCACGGCGCGGGCGCGGGAGGTCGCGGCGACGACCGTGTCCATCGCCCAGTTCGGCTCGACCCGCAGCATCAACGCCGGCGTCGCCGCCGGGATCGCGATGCACGCCTGGATCCGGCAGCACGCCGATCTCGACCGGGCCTGGTGAAGAAACGTTCGACGGGGAGCGGCCGATAGGGGAAAGCTGGTATCGGTAGCGACGGTGAGACGAGGTTGGCGACGACATGTCGGATGTGTGGGCCGAGCGGGCGGATCTCGCGGAGGCTGCAGTCATGTCGCGGCACGTGCGGCGGCTGTGGGCGCTGCCCGGCACCGCGCTCGGGGTCGTCGGCTGGCCGGCGGTGCGCCGCGAACGGCTCTTCCTCACCTGGCACTACTGGTGGCAGGCCCACCTGATCGATCTCGCGGTCGACGCCGCCGAGCGGGAGGCGACGCCGCGGCGCCGGCGCCGGGTGCTGCGGCTGACGCGCTCGCACCGGATCCGCAACCTCGCCGGCTGGACCAACAACTACTTCGACGACATGGCCTGGCTCGGCCTGGCGCTCGAGCGGGCGCAGCGGCACCTCTACGTCGACCGCCGCGACGCCATCGCCGTCCTCGAGAACGAGGTGTTCGCGGCGTGGGCGCCCGAGCGGGGCGGCGGCATCCCCTGGCGGCGCCGCGACGACTTCTACAACACCCCGGCCAACGGCCCGGCGGGCCTGCTGCTCGCCCGCACCGGAAAGCTGCTGCGGGCCCAGGAGATGGCGGACTGGATCCACGAGACGCTGCGCGACGCGGAGACCGGCCTGATCTTCGACGGGATCCGGCGTGACCGGGTCGAGCGCGCCGTCTACACGTACTGCCAGGGCGTTGTGCTCGGCCTGGAGACGGAGCTGGCGGTGCAGATGGGCGATCCGCGGCACCGGGAGCGGGTGCACGCCCTCGTCGACGCCGTCGACAACGAGCTGACCGAACGGGGGGTGATCACCGGCGGCGGCGGTGGGGACGGTGGGTTGTTCAACGGCATCCTCGTCCGGTACCTGGCGATGGTCGCGACGACGCTGCCGGTGGTCGATCCCGAGGACGAACGGGCGCGCCGGGTCGCGGCGCGGATCGTGCTCGCGTCCGCGCAGGCCGCGTGGGCGAACCGCCTGCAGATCGAGGGGCTGCCCCTGTTCGGGCGGGACTGGTCCGTCCAGGCCCGGCTGCCGGGAACGGCCCCTGGGATCGCGCGCTTCTCCGGCGGCACGGTGCGCAGCTCGGGGGTGGCCGAGCGGGATCTGTCGGTGCAGCTGAGCGGGTGGATGCTGATGGAGTCGGCCTACGCCGTGGCCGCCGAGCGGGCGCCCGGGCCGAGCGCCGCGCGGCCCGACCGCACCCGTTTTGAAAACGGTTATCGATAACGGCTATCGTCGACGGCATGACCGTCGCGACGCCCCTGCCCGTCACCGTGCTCTCCGGCTTCCTCGGCGCGGGCAAGACCACACTGCTCAACCACATCCTCGCCAACCGCGACGGTGCGCGCGTCGCGGTCGTCGTCAACGACATGAGCGAGATCAACATCGACGCCGCGCTCGTCGCCGGCCAGGGCAGCCTCGACCGCACCACCGAGAAGCTCGTCGAGCTCACCAACGGCTGCATCTGCTGCACGCTGCGCGAGGACCTGATCGAGACGGTCGCGCGGCTCGCCCGGGAGAACCGGTTCGACCATCTCGTGATCGAGTCGACCGGCATCTCCGAGCCGATGCCCGTCGCCGCGACGTTCGACTGGGAGTTCGACGACGGCTTCCGCCTCAGCCGGCTCGCGCGCCTCGACACGATGGTCACCGTCGTCGACGCCGCCACATTCCTCGCCGAACTCGCGCGCGGCGACCGCCTCGACGACCGCGCGCTCGAGGCCGGCGCAGGCGACGAGCGCAGCATCTCCGACCTGCTCGTCGAGCAGGTCGAGTTCGCCGACGTGCTGCTGGTCAACAAGACCGATCTGGTGAGCGACGCCGTCGCCGGGGCCGTCGAGGCCACGCTGCGCCGGCTCAACCCGACGGCGCGGCTGCTGCGCACCGTCCACGGCGCCGTCCCGATCGACGAGGTCCTCGGCACCGGCCGCTACGACCCGGAGGCGGCCGCGCTCGCCCCGGGCTGGGCCGAGGAGCTCGCCGGCGGTCACACCCCGGAGACCGAGGAGTACGGCATCCGCAGCGTCGTCTACCGCGCCGACCGCCCCTTCGACCGGGCCCGGCTCGAGGCGGCGGTGGAGAACCTGCACGGGGTGCTGCGCAGCAAGGGCTTCTGCTGGTTCGCCGACGACCCGGACACCGCGGCGATCTGGTCGCAGGCCGGCCCCAACCTGATGCTCGAACCGGCGCAGCCGTGGTCTCTGACCGGCGAGACGCCGGGCCAGGAGATCGTCTTCATCGGGGTGCGCCTGGACCCGGACACCCCGCGCCGCCTCCTGGATCCGGCTCTCGCGGCCGGGCACTCCTAGTCGGGGTCGACGTCCGCGATCTCCACGTCCACCGCGGGCCGCGCCATCTCGATCCGGTACTGCCGGACGCCGAGCACGGTGCCCACCACGAGGACGGCGGCCATCACGGCGAGGACCGTCGGCAGCAGCCACGAGACCCGCTCGAGGTATTCGCCGAAGTAGAACCCGACGAGCAGCAGGACGGGCGCCCACAGGATCGCGCCGATCGTCGACGCGATCGTGTACCGGGTGTGGTTCATCCGGGCGGCCCCGGCCACCAGCGGCGACAGCGTGCGCACCCACGGGATCCAGCGGGCGATCAGCACCGCCCAGAACCCGTACCGGTCGAGCAGGACATTGACCTTCCGCAGGTTGGCCGCGTTGAGGTATCGGCCGTTGCGGCGGGCGATGAGGTGGTGGCCGCGACGGTGGCCGATCACGTACCCCACCTGGTTCCCGGCGATCGCGGCCACCATCGCGCCGACCGCCAGGGCCCACACCTGCGCCGCACCGGAATGGTGGGCGGCCAGCACGACGCCGGCGGTCAGCAGCATGGAGTCCCCGGGCAGGAACAGTCCGAGGATGATCGCGCACTCGACGAACACGAACGTCACGACGACGAGCCACACCAGGGCGGGCCCGGCGGTTTCGAGAGGACCGAAGGTTTCCGCGGCGAGAATCATGGAGGACGCGTTCGCGCGCGTGCTCAGGGCGTGGTGTCGCGACGGGTCGTCGGCACCGGCACCGTGTCGGCCGTGGCCTCGGCCTCCGTGACGGCCGCGGCCCTGCGCTTGGCGATCAGGTGCTTGCCGATCTCGAGCAGGATCGGGACGACGGAGACGAACACGATGAGCAGGAAGATGATGTCGATGTTGTCGCGGATGAAGGCGATCTGACCGAGCAGGTAGCCCAGCAGCGTCACGCCGGCGCCCCACAGCACACCACCGACGATGTTGTAGGTGAGGAACACCGGATACCGCATGCGGGAGGCGCCCGCGACGACCGGCGCGAAGGTGCGCACGATGGGCACGAACCGGGCGAGGACGATCGTGATCGGACCGTGCCGCTGGAAGAAGTCCTCGGACTGGTCGATGTACTGCTTGTTGAGGATCTTCGCGTCGTAGCTCTTGAACAGGCGGGTGCCGCCCTTGGCGCCGATCCAGTAGCCCACCTGGTCGCCCAGGATCGCCGCGATCGGGATCGTCACCATCAGCACCCACAGCGGCGCGAACGGCGGGATCTCCTCGGACTTCGAGGCGGCGATCAGGCCCGCCGTGAAGAGCAGCGAGTCGCCCGGCAGCAGGGGGAACAGCAGACCCGACTCGATGAACACCACGAGCAGCAGGCCGATGAGCACCCAGGTGCCGAAGGAGTTGAGCAGGTTCACCGGGTCCAGGAATCCCGGCAGCAACGCCAGATTCGTCACGCTCTCCGGGACGACGGTCACGGACTCCAGGCCTCCGAGCACACTCACGGCCACCAGAGTACCGGTGGGATGCCGGTGGCCCGAATCACGGCGGGCACCCGACTGTGTCCCCGCGCCGGCAGTTGACATACTGCAGGGACAACCCTGGCGCCTCCCGCACCCCCGGGGAGGCACCCATCGACTCTCATCTGGAGGACAGCCGCCGTGCCAATCGCGACTCCCGAGGTCTACGCCGAGATGATCGCCCGCGCCAAGGATCACTCCTTCGCGTTCCCGGCCATCAACTGCACCTCGTCCGAAACCATCAACGCCGCCATCAAGGGCTTCGCGGACGCCGGCAGCGACGGCATCATCCAGTTCTCGACGGGTGGCGCCGAGTTCGGCTCCGGCCTCGGTGTCAAGGACATGGTGACCGGCGCCGTCGCGCTCGCCGAGTTCGCGCACGTCATCGCCGCGAAGTACGACGTCACCATCGCGCTGCACACCGACCACTGCCCGAAGGACAAGCTGGACGGCTTCGTGCGCCCGCTGCTCGCCATCTCGCAGGAGCGGGTGAAGAACGGCGAGAACCCGCTGTTCCAGTCGCACATGTGGGACGGCTCGGCCATCCCGATCGACGAGAACCTGCAGATCGCCCAGGAGCTGCTGGCCCTGTCGAAGGACGCGAACATCATCCTCGAGGTCGAGATCGGCGTCGTCGGCGGTGAAGAGGACGGCGTCGAGAACGCCATCAACGAGAAGCTCTACACCTCGATCGAGGACTTCGAGAAGACGGTCGACGCGCTCGGCGCCGGTGAGAAGGGCAAGTACCTGCTCGCCGCGACGTTCGGCAACGTCCACGGCGTCTACAAGCCGGGCAACGTCAAGCTCGAGCCGTCCGTGCTGGCCGACGGCCAGGCCGCCGCTTCGAAGAAGCTGGGCCTGCCCGCCGGCTCGAAGCCGTTCGACCTGGTCTTCCACGGCGGTTCCGGCTCGCTGAAGTCGGAGATCGACGAGGCGCTGAGCTACGGCGTGGTGAAGATGAACGTCGACACCGACACCCAGTACGCGTTCACCCGCCCGATCGCGGGCCACATGTTCGCCAACTACGACGGTGTGCTGAAGATCGACGGCGAGGTCGGCAACAAGAAGACCTACGACCCGCGCAGCTACCTGAAGAAGGCCGAGGCGTCGATGACCGCTCGGGTCGTCGAGGCCTGCAACGACCTCAAGTCCGCGGGCCGCTCGGTGTCCGCCGGCTGATCCGTCCCTGCGCGGTCATCCCACACGAGCGGTGACGCGGGCCCGGCCCGCGTCACCGCTCGCGTCGTTTCACTCCCCGCAGACCTTCCAGTCCTCGCCCTCCCGGGCCAGGTCGAAGGTGCGCTGGGTGACGTCGGTCGGGGTGCCGGCCGGGTGCGCCGTCACCTGCGCGATGGCCTGGCCGTCGGTGATCTGCACCTTGTCGATGCCCGTGACGACGGGCACGGTGCCCTGGTCGACGGCGGTGCGGTGGATGTCGGCGAACTGCTCGGGCGGCACCGAGGCGTAGAACTCCTGCAGGCCGCCGCACGTCGTGGTGCGCAGCGTCGTCAGGTCGCCGGCGGCGAGCGCCCGGACGAAGGTCTCGACGGTGGTCCGGATCCGAGCCTCCGGCGAGTTCGCCGCCCGGTCGTCCAGG
>NZ_PCZU01000078.1:0-5341 GCF_002887785.1 Rhodococcus sp. ENV425 | reverse complement strand
TACCCGCGAGCGGCGGAAGCTGGGCCCGGGTCCGGTCATCGGCCGCCGGGGGGTTCAGCGGCGCGGCCGGTGCCCCCTCGGCGGGGGCCGGGGTTCCCACCACGCGCACACCGCCGTCGTCGCCGACGACCAGGCGCGCGACCTCGCCGGTGGGGATCATGCCGAGCTTTGCAGCCTGCATCGCCAGCACCGGCGCCGAGTTGCCGGTTTCGACGTCGCGCTGCAGCACGGCGCGCTCCTGGATCAGGCGCTGGTTGTAGTCGCGTGCGGCGCTGAGCTGGTAGGAGTCCTCCGCGGCGCGCGTGGTCAGCAGCAGGGTTACGGCCATGCCGATGCCGAGGAGACCGATGATGGTGGCCACGAACGGAATTCGCGCCGCCACACTACCGCCGCGGCGAGCCGGTGCGGGAGTCGCCGTGTCCGGGGTCAGGTGCGCCGTGCGACGGCTGCGCCGCTGATACGCCCGCTGCGCAGCCGTGGATCGAGCCGGACGGCGAGCAGGTGCTGCCACCTGTACGGTCATCGGTTACCTCCTGGCGATTCGTTCCGCGGCACGCAGGCGCACGGGCGCCGAACGCGGATTGGCCTCGATCTCCTGCTCCGTCGCCCGTTCCGCCCCGCGGGTGAGCATCCGCAATTCGGGCCCGGTACCCGGAAGTTCCACCGGGAGCCCCTCCGGGCTCTTCGACTTCGTCAGCGGGGTGAGAATCTGCTTGACCACGCGGTCCTCGAGGGACTGGTACGACATGAACACCACCCGTCCCCCGACGGCGAGAGCGTCCAGGGCGTCCGGGATCGCGGCGCGCAGCGAGTCGAGTTCCCCGTTGACCTCGACCCGCAGCGCCTGGAACGTGCGCTTGGCGGGATGGCCGCCGGTGCGGCGGGACGCGGCCGGAATCGCCCGGTACAGCAGCTCCACCAGCTCCCCGCTCGTGCGCAGCGGCGTCTTCGCCCGCTGCCGCACGATCTCCGAGGCGATCTTCCCGGCGAACCGCTCCTCCCCGTAGGTGCTGAGTATGCGGGCGAGGTCGCCGTGGCTGTAGGTGTTGAGCACGTCGGCCGCGGTGACGCCCGTGGTGGGGTCCATGCGCATGTCCAGGGGTGCGTCGCGGGAGTAGGCGAAGCCGCGCTCGGCCTCGTCGAGCTGCATCGAGGACACGCCGAGGTCGAACAGGATCGCATGCACGGAGCCGACCCGATCCAGCCCGCACGAGGCGAGGGCGTCGGCGATGCCGTCGTAGCGGGTGTGCACGAACTGCGTGCGGTCGGCGAACGGCGCGAGCCGCCGGCGGGCGACGGCGAGGGCCTCGGGGTCGCGATCGAGCCCGATCAGGCGCACACCCGGATAGGTCCGCAGGAAGTGCTCGGAGTGTCCGCCGAGACCGAGGGTGGCGTCCACATAGATCGCGCCCGGGCCGGCGGCATCGATGGCGGGGCCGAGCAGTTCGTCGGCGCGGCCGAGCAGGACGGGGATGTGACCGAAGCTCTCCGGACTCCCGGCCTCCGGAACTGCCGCCGCGTCCTGACCCTCCGCCATTCTTCCTCCGGTTGTCCTGCTCGGTTCGTGGGCGATCGGATCGTGGCTTCGGTCGGGGGGTTCGCAGTCACGCCTCCGGATACGACCGCGGCGAATGCATCGAGGTCTCTGTCCGAACTGGAAACCTGGCGTTGGGGAAGTACGTCAGGGTTCCGTTTCACGAACCTGGCACTGGGGAAGTGTGTCAGGGTCGCTGTCGGGCAGAGGCCTCGCGGCACTCGCCGCGGTGGCACTGCGGTCGCTGCTGCGGTTCCGGTCACAGAATGTCGTGCAGGGCCTCGTCTCTCGCTTCCGAAAACTCTTCCTCGTGCTCGGCGAGGTATTGCTCCCACGCCGCCGCGTCCCAGATCTCCAGGTGTTTGACGGCACCGATCACGACGCAGTCCTTCGTGAGCCCCGCGTACTTGCGGTGGGCGGCGGACAGGGTGATCCGGCCCTGCGCATCGGGACGCTGCTCGTCGGTTCCCGCCGCCAGGCTCCGGAGGAACGCCCGGGCCTGCGGATTGCTCCGCGAGGCCGCGGCGGCGCGCTCGGCCAGGGCGGCGAACTCGTCGCGCGGAAAGACGGAAAGGCTGTGGTCCTGACCCTTCGTGATCATCAACCCTCCCGCCAGTTCGTCTCGGTACTTCGCGGGCAGCGTGAGCCGCCCCTTGTCGTCCAGCTTGGGTGTGTGGGTACCGAGGAACACTCGACACCCCCCGCCACGCCCCGGCCGGACCCTGCCTACTACCCGACGGAGGAACCCCTCCGCCGCGACCCACACTACCCCACTTTCCCCCACGTTCAACCGCTTACGCGCCCGCGCGCGGCGCCGTTTTTCGACTGTGCGCAGTTCACGGCGGGTGGGGCGGAGTGGGCGACGACGCACGGCGCGGGCAGCGTCGCGACGCGCGGACCGAGACGCGGGCGCGGGACAGCGAACCCGGACGCGGGAAACACGCTGGTCGGCTCCGTCGCCTCCGCTGCGCGCCGGTCCCGGGAGCCGGAGTGGGCGGAAGTGGGGTACGAACGTGGGGGACGGTGGGGCGCCCGGCGCCGCGGCCGCCGCTCGTCCGGGAACGACGAACGGCGCGTCCCGTGGCGGGACGCGCCGTTCGTGAGAACTCGCGTGGAAGTACTGTCGCGCTACTCCTGCTCGAAACGCCGGCGGAAGCGGTCCTCCATCCTCTTGCTGAACCCTCCACCGGACTTGCGGCCGCCGCGGGACCTACCATCCCCGGCACCGCGGCTTGCCCCGCGGGGACCGTCACCGACGCCTGGACCGCGCTTGCCTCCGAGGAGGAGCAGGACCCCCGCGCCGAACATGACGATGAATCCGACGAGACTGATGATCGGGAACCCACCCGGCTTCACCGGGAGGGCGACGCCCGCGATCAACAACGCCAAACCCAGTGCGAACAACGCGCCGGCCTGGAGCCGACGCCGACTGGACGCCATCCCCATCCGGCTTCCCCGGACGGTAGAGGCGAACTTGGGATCCTCAGCATAGAGCGCGCTCTCGATCTGTTCGAGCATGCGCTGCTCGTGCTCGGAGAGTGGCACGGTACCTCCCCCGGCACTAAACGGTGGCCGCCGGATCTGCGGTCCAGATCGACGGGGGGCCGACTTTGACGGCCGCCTGGCTCAATAATACGAGTACATCCCGGCGGGGACCACCAACTGGGGATTCGAGTTCGATCACGGTTCCGAAGGTCCTGCGTATGACGGACCGACGACCCTGGCCCGGGCCGTCGAACGACCCGGGCTGCCCCCTGCACCGATCATGCGCTGCGCCGGTCGTCCCCCGACCTCGAATTCCCGGACGCCGACGGGTCGTCCGCGCCCGTCAGGTAGTCCTCCACCTCGTGGAGAAAGCGGCCCACCTCGTCGTAGAAGCGGCTCGCCTCGTCGGCGGGCACGGAACGCGTGAACCCCGCCCCGATCGCCGCGCGGGTGTCCGAACGATCGGCGAAGAAGTCCGCCCAGGCGGCGAACTCCGGCTCCGCGCGGGCCATGAGCACCCAGGCGTTGCGGGTGCGGGGACGCCGCGCCGGCCGCACCGCCCGCAACTCGGCGCCCGCGAGCACGGCGCCGGCACCGCGCAGGGCGGCGAGATAGGCCAGGTGGAATCGCTCGGACGGTTCCGGAGTGCCGGCGGCCGCCGAGAGCAGCTCGTCGGCACGGTCGAGCAATGTCGCGGCGCGCGACGACACCGGGCGGGCGGCGCAGTCCGATCGGCCGACGGCCCGCGGGCCGGTCGCACCCGACTGTGCGGTTCGTGACGTGACCATCACTCCGAACACCTCCTGCACCCCGCCGGGGCACCGGCCGGGTCACGGCCCCGGCGATCCGGCGATGTTCGCTTCCCTCGAACATCGCCGGATCCCCGGTATCGAACATCCGTTCGACGTATTCAATATAGCTGCACCTACCGACACGTCGTCAAGGGAAGGCGGTCCAGTCCCCGTCATGAGTACGGATGCGACCCCGCGGGGCGCGGCGCCGATCCTCGTCGATCTGTCCGCTGCCGAGTTCCGCGCGCGACTGCCCGAGGTGCTGCCCATCTACGTGGCCGCCATGCGATACCCGCGCGGCACCGAGTACCACCGCGCGCCCATGTGGTCCGAGCACTCCGCCCGGCCGGGATGGAAAGCTGTCGCGGCGGCACTGCCGGACGAACCGTCGAGGCTCGTCGCGATCGCCTACGGCTATCGCGGGTCGCCGCACCAGTGGTGGAATCAGCAGGTGCGGACCGGGATGCGCCACGCCGGCTACCCCCCGGAGACGATCGACGCCGTCCTCGGCGACTACTTCGAGCTGACCGAACTGCACGTGCGGCCGGACGCCCAGGGTCACCGCATCGGGGAGGCGCTCCTGCGCCGGTTGCTGAGCGACCGCCCCGAGCGCACGGTCCTGCTGTCCACTCCCGAGATCGCCGGCGAGGACAACCGGGCCTGGCGGCTGTACCGGCGATTCGGGTTCCGCGACGTCGTCCGGCAGTTCCGGTTCACCGGGGACGCCCGCCCCTTCGCCGTCCTGGGACGGGACCTTCCGCTCGAAGGTCCGTAGCGTGGGCGGGGTGATCGATGCCGTCGTCGTGGGTTCCGGGCACAACGCCCTGGTGAGCGCGTGCTATCTGGCCCGTGCCGGCTGGTCGGTGGAGGTGCTCGAGAAGGACACCGTGCTCGGCGGCGCCGTGTCGACCGTGGAACGCTTCCCGGGCCACGCCGTCGACCGCGGCTCGTCGGCCCACGTCATGATCCGGCACACCGGCATCGTCGAGGAACTCGAGCTCGCCGCCCACGGCCTGCGCTACGTCGACTGCGACCCGTGGGCGTTCGCGCCCGCCCCCGTGGGCAGCGACCGTCCGGGCATCGTCTTCCATCGTGATCTCGACCGCACCTGCCGATCCGTCGAGGCCGCATGCGGAGCGCGCGAGGCCGACGCCTACCGCCGCTTCGTGACGGTGTGGGGTCCGCGCAGCGCCCGGGTGATGCGCTCGTTCTCGGTGCCGCCGACCGGCCGGCACCTGCTGTCGTCCTTCTGGGGCCTCGACACCGGCAGTGGCGGCAGCGACCTCTCCCGGCAGTTCCTCACCACCGGCGACGCCCTGCTCGACGAGTACTTCGACGACGAGCCGCTCAAGGCCGCCCTCGCCTGGTTCGGTGCCCAGTCCGGCCCCCCGATGTCCGAACCCGGCACCGCCCCCATGGTCGGCTTCGCCGCGCTGATGCACACGCTGCCGCCCGGCCGCGCCGTCGGCGGAAGCGGCGCGCTGACCCGGGCCCTGGCCGCCCGCCTCGCGGTCGACGGCGGCGTCGTCAC
>NZ_PCZU01000077.1:7437-11580 GCF_002887785.1 Rhodococcus sp. ENV425 | reverse complement strand
CGTCGGCGACGGCGCCCGCGACCGCCGCGACCGACGTGCCGTCGACGACGACCCCGGTCTCCCCTGCGCGTACGGTCTCCGGCGCACCGCCGGACCGGCCCGCCACCACGGGCACCCCGGTGGCGGACGCCTCGAGGTAGACGATCCCGAGACCCTCGACGTCGAGGCCGGCGCCGCGCGTACGGCACGGCATCGCGAACACGTCCGCGATGGTGTGGTGGGCGGGGAGTTCGGCAGCCGGCACCCCGCCGGTGATCACGACGTGGTCGTCGACCCCGACCGCGCGGACCAAGTCCCGGAGGCGGTCCTGGTACGGGCCGCCGCCGACGATCACGAGCACCGCCCCGTCGATGCGACGGCGGACCTCCGGCAGCGCACGGATGAGCATGTCCTGGCCCTTGCGGGGCACGAGCCGGGACAGGCACAGCACGGTGGGCCGGTCGCCCAGCCCGTACCGGGCGCGCAGTTCCGCGCGAGCGGCGGGGTCCGGCCGGAACACCTCGGTGTCCACGCCGGAGGGCAGATGCTCGAGCCCCGCGCCGGGCCCGAACGCCGAGGCGAATCGACCGCGGGTGTACCGGCTGACGTACGTGACGGCGTCGGTGTGGTCACCGATGCGGCGCAGCGCCTGCCGTCCGGCGGGCACCATCGACCAGCCCACCTCGTGCCCGTGGGTGCTGGCGAGGACCCGGCGGGCACCGGCGCGGCGCAGCACGGGCGCGAGCAGGGCGAGCGGCGCCGCGGCGCCGAACCACACGTTCTCGCAGGCCCGGTCGCTCATCAGCCGGGTGGCCCGCCGTGCCACTGCGGGGGTCGGCAGCATCAGGGTGGTGGGGTGGCGGACAACCTCGAAGGGTTGCCGGGCGTCGAACTTCACGTGGCTGTCACCGCGCCATCGCGGGGCGTACACGACGAGTTCGTCCGGGGGCAACTGGGACGCGAACGCCTGCAGGTAGGACTGGATCCCCCCGGGCCGGGGCGGAAAGTCGTTGGTGACCAGCAGCGTTCGGGGCATGCGCTCACCGTAGGCGGTGCCGTGGCGGGCGCGGACGCCGGGTCAGCCGACCCGGGCCGGCACCTGCGCCTCGAGCCAGGTCTGCCATCGGGCGACGAATTGCTCCGCATCCGCACCGAGCACGTCGCCGAGCGCGGCGTCGAGTTCCGCGGCGTCGACGGGCCCGGTGGCCAGCCGCCGGTACAGGGCGGTGAGACGATCGCCGCCGAACTCCCCGGCGACGAACGTCGCGATCGACCACGCGCTCTCGTACGCCAGACGCGCACCGTCGCCGGCGAAGTCGGCGTCTGTAGGCAGCGCGGTGGGCGCCCCACGCTTGGCGACGGCGGCGGCGAGGGTGGGCGCGATGACGCCGAGGGCACCGTCGGCGTTGCGGTAGCCCACGTAGTCGGCGTAGCCCTCGAGGATCCACAGCGGCGACCCGTCGACCGTGTCGGTGCGGGCCGCGACGTGGGTGAGTTCGTGGCGCAGGATCGCCCGCAGGCCCGCCGCGTCCAGCCGCTGCCCGGCGGCGGGGCTGAAGACGATGCGCTGGCCGGTGGTCTCGCCGCGCTCGTGGTCGACAGCGTCGGACACGGCGACGGCGGCGATCTCCGCGCCGTTGTAGCGGCTGCCGACCTGGGCGGTGAACTCGTCGTGCGAGGCGGTGACGAGCACGAGGGCGCGGCGGGGCCACTCGGTTCCCCACGCGGCGTCCACGGCCTCCACCGCGGCCTCGAGTTCGCCGGCGATGTCCGAGACGAGGGACGAGTGCTCGGGGTGCCCGACGACGAGGGACCGCCCCCCGGCCCCGGTGTCCACGGCCCGGACCAGCAGCGGTCCGTAGTCCCACGGCCCCCGCCAGGTGGTGGTCTCCGCACCCGGCAGCGGGCGGTCGTCGACGAGGCGCCACTGCTCACCCCGGCGGGCGAGGAGCAGCGTGACGGGCTTGCGCGTCGGTTCGTCGTCGATGCCCTCGACGGCGTAGCGCAGCAGGACGGTGTGGGCGCGGGCCTCGTCGGCGCCGAGGCGGGCCCCGACGTCGTCGGTCACGTCGGTTCCGGGGTCCTGGCCGAGCTCGTAACCGAAGTCCGCCAGCGGCAACGCGGCGAGGGCCTCGGCGCGCCGCACCTCCGCGTCGAGCAACCCCGGGCGGGCCTGCGGGTCCACGAGGGCCGCCAACGCCGCCCGGTCGGCGGAGCGCACGGCCCGGGACCAGGTGTCGAGCAGCCCCTGCACGGCCGTGCGCGACGCCGGTTCGGCCGGCTCGTCGTCGGGCGTGAACGCGAGCGTGAGGCCGACGGCCACGACCGCGACGATCAGCCCGGCCACGCCGAGTCGCTCCCACCGGCGGCTGCCGGGGGGACGGCGGGACGAATCGGGCGCGGGCACGGCGGCCAGTGTAGGTCGCGCTCACACCGGCGCCGTGGGGGTGGCGGCACGACGGGCGTCAGTACCGGCGGGCGTTGTGGAACGGCATCCTGTCCATCGGGGCGACCTTGACGGGCACGCCGTACGTGGAGGCGTGCAGGACGTTGCCGTTGCCCGCGTACAGCCCCACGTGCGAGGCGTCGTCGTAGAAGGTCACGACGTCGCCGGGCTGGAGCTGGTCGCGCGGGACGGGGGTGCCGCCCTGGGCCTGGGCCTGGCTCGAGCGCGGCAGGCTCTTGCCGATCTGCTTGTAGGCCCACACCACGAGGCCGGAGCAGTCGAACGCGGAGGGGCCGGTGGCGCCCCAGCTGTACGGGCTGCCGATCCTGGTCATGCCGGCCTGCAGGGCACCGCTGCCGCTACCGGGGGCGAGGCCCGACAGGATCTTCTCGGCGTCGAATCCCGGCGGGAACGGCGCGCCGGCCAGCGTGGCCTTCTCCTCGGCGCTCAGCTCGGCGAAGGCGGCGAGCACCTCGTCGATCTGGGCCTCGAGCTCGCTCTGCTGCCGCTGCAGATCGTCGCGCACGGCTTGCGCCTGCTCGGCGGCGGCACGCGCCTCGTCGACCGAGCGCTGGGACGCCAGCGCCGCCTCCGCGGCGGCCGACGACGCGGTGCGGAATCCCGCGACCTGGTCGGCGGTCTCCTGGGCGATGACGTCGAGTGCCGACATCTGGTCGAGCAGCTGCTGGGGTGAGTCGCTGACCATCAGGGCGAACAGCCGGTTGGTGCGGGCACCGCGGTAATTGGCGACGGCGAGCTTGTCCACGGTCGGGCGGAAGACCGCGAGTTCTGCTTCCGCGGCGGCCAGCGCCTCGCGGTCGCGGGCCAGCTCCGCGTCGGCGGCGCGCTGGGCGTCGACCTTCGCGTCGAGATCGATTCCGGCATTGTGCAGCGCCTCGGTGGTCTGCTCGGACTTGCGCGACAGCTCGGCGAGCCGCTCCAGGGCGACGGTGGGGCTCTCCCCCACCGGGTCGGCTCCGGCCGGGGCGGCCGCGAACGCCACCGTCAGCAGCACTCCGATTGCCACCAGCGCCCGAAGCGACCGTTTCGTCCTGTCCACCACCACGGGACCAGGTCCTTTCGTTCGACGTTGCGCACCCGTTACCCGAAAAATCTCGATCAGGTTACGGAAGGGCATTGGTTCGTGTCTACCCACCGGTAGGTCACGCAGCGCCGGGTAGGCGAATCCCGGAAAACCGGCGGGGGCGGACCGGCATCGACCGGTCCGCCCCCGCTGCGCCACTGCGTGGCAGTCGTCGAGTCGTCGCTCAGTAGCGACGGGCCCCGTCGACCGGCATCGAGTTCACCGGGGCGACCTTCACGGGCTGGCCCGAGGTCGACGCGTGGATGACGTTGCCGTTGCCGATGTAGATGCCGGAGTGGCTGCCGCCGTAGAAGGACACGACGTCGCCGGGCTGCAGCGCCGAAACGTCCACGGCGCGACCGGCGGAGGCCTGCTCGTAGCTGGTGCGCGGCAGGTTCAGGCCGGCCTGCTTGTAGGCCCACTGCACCAGGCCGGAGCAGTCGAAGGCGTCCGGGCCGGCGGCGCCGTAGACGTACGGGGCGCCGAGCTTGGTGTGAGCGGCGTCCACGGCGCGCTGTGCGACCGAGGTGACCGGCGCGCTGAAGGGCGCGGCCGGCGCCGGCGCGGCACCCTGCGGGGCCGGCGGGACGAGGTTGGTGACCTCCGGCGGGAGGGTCACACCCGCCGGCAGCTC
>NZ_PCZU01000077.1:0-7403 GCF_002887785.1 Rhodococcus sp. ENV425 | reverse complement strand
TCCGCGAGGGCGGGACCCGCCGAAACAGTGACCGCGCCGAGAGCGAGGGCACCGGCGACGACGGCGCGCCGCACGGTGCGCTTGGAAATCTGAGACGCCACGAGGGGGTTGCTCCATTTCTTCCGTTCGTCCGCCGACCGAGTTAGCTGACGGGTTCGGGCTGGGAAGATCAGCCCTACCCCTTCGTCCCGCTGGCGCGGTCGGAGGGGATTCACCCCAGAGGACAACGTGGGTCCCCGGCTCGGGCACCCGCTGCGGGTGCGCCGATTAGGCGGTGACCGAGCGGCGTCTCCCCTCTGGTGGTTCGACATCCTCACCGCTTGGTCTCGAAAAGATTACGAAATCGCATCGGAGGATGTCGACCGTCCGCGCCGGAGACGCCGCGGATTGACGGGTATGTCCGATTCGGGTCCCACGACCCGGCCCGTTCGATCACGGAAACATAACGGTCGGTTCGGGACGCGGCAGGCCCGCGGCCGCTCCGGGCGCCTCCGGCGGCCTGCGCCCGGAACCCGTCGCGTTGTCGCAGGTCGAACCGGCGATCGCGAGCGCATCGACGAAGCGAGAAGCCGCCGACCGAGGCGGCGCCTGCCCTCCGGTCGCGGTATCGATACCCTCTCGCGCCGCCGCCCACACCCACACGGCCGACCGAAGATGTGATCCTCGTCTCCCCGGACCGTTCCGGGTGTCTCCGCCCCGTCCCCGGGGTGTCGGACCCGCCCCCTACCCTGGCGTCGTGACCGTGCCCCACCGAACCGAGCCCGCCGTCGGGGTGCAGCTCGGTTTCGACGAATTGGACACGCCGCTGCGGGAGACCACCTTCGTCGTCGTCGATCTCGAGACCACCGGCGGCAGCTCCACGGACGACGCGATCACGGAGATCGGGGCGGTCAAGATCCGCGGCGGCGAGGTGCTCGGCGAGTTCGCCACGCTCGTCGACCCGGGCCGGTCGATCCCCCCGAACATCGTGCAGCTCACCGGCATCACGACCGCCATGGTCCGTGCCGCGCCCCGGATCGAGCAGGTCCTGCCCTCGTTCCTCGAGTTCGCCGCCGGATCCGTGCTCGTCGCGCACAACGCGGGCTTCGACGTGGGATTCCTGCGGGCCGCGGCGTCCCGGTCCGAGGTCGCGTGGCCCCGCTTGCAGGTACTGTGCACGGTCAAGCTCGCGCGCCGCGTCCTCGGCCGGGACGAGGCACCGTCCGTGCGGCTGTCCGCGCTCGCCGAGCTGTTCCGGGTGTCCACCACGCCCACGCACCGCGCCCTCGACGACGCCCGGGCAACCGTCGACGTCCTGCACGCGCTCATCGACCGCGTCGGCAACCAAGGGGTACACAGCCTCACCGAACTGCGGGACTATCTGCCGGCCGTCACCGCCGAGCAACGCGCCAAACGGTCCCTCGCGGCGCACCTGCCGCGGCGGCCCGGCGTGTACCTGTTCCGCGGGCCCTCGGACGAGGTGCTGTACATCGGGACCGCGGTCGACCTGCGCCGCCGCGTGCGCAACTACTTCACCGGATCCGAGACCCGGCCCCGCCTGAAGGAGATGGTGGCACTCACCACCCGGATCGATCACGTCGAGTGCGCCCATGCCCTCGAGGCCGGGGTGCGGGAGCTGCGGCTGCTCGCCGCGCACGCCCCGCCCTACAACCGTCGCTCCAAGTTCCCCACCCGGGGCTGGTGGATCACCCTCACGGACGAGGCGTTCCCCCGGCTGTCCGTCGTCCGCACACCGACCACGGCGCCCCCGGCCCCGACGTGCGGCGGCCCGACCGACGCCGTCGGCCCGTTCTCGTCGCGGGCCGACGCCGTCGCCGTCGCCACCACCGTCGCCGAGTTCTGCCTGCTGCGGACCTGCACCCGGCGCATCCCCCGCACGAAACGGCACGGCGAGCACTGCCCTCCGGAGGCCGTGGGGGCCTGCGCCGCCGCCGCGGCCGGGCTGCAGACCCCCGTCGAGTACGCGCGGCAGGTGGACCTCGCCCGGGCGCTGCTGCGCGGGGAGGACGACGCGCCGCTGCATCGGATGCGCGAGCGCATCGACCATCTCGGCGCCGCCGAACTGTTCGAGAGCGCGGCCCGGCTGCGGGACCGGGCGGCCGACGCCGTGTTCGCGCTGCGCCGGACGCAGCGCCTGGCCGCCCTCGCGGCGGTGGACGAGCTGATCGCCGCCCGCCGACGCGCCGAAGGGGGTTGGGAGTTCGCGGTGATCCGGGCCGGCCGGCTCGCGGCAGCGGGAGTCGCTCCACGCGGCGTCCCGCCGATGCCCGTCGTCGACGCGATCGCCGCCGCGGCCGAGACCGTGCGCCCGACGACCGCGCCGCTGCGGGGTGCGCTCGTCGAGGAACTGGGACTGCTGGCCCGCTGGCTCCACGACGACGGAGTCCGCATCGTCCGGACCACCCAGGGCTGGTCCGAGCCGCTCCGCGGCGCCGGGGCGTGGGCGCAGTGGGGTGAGCTCGCCCGAACGGCACGCGCCGGGGCCGAGCCGGTCACGATCGCGCACCCCCTACGCTGAGGGCTCGCCCGCAGGTCCGTCCCCGGAAGCCGAGGAGAGCAATGATCCACGCCATCGTCCTGATCCACGCCGACGCCCACCGCATCCCGGAGACCGCCCAGGCGGTCGCGGACCTGGCCGGCGTCGACAAGGTGTACTCGTGCGCCGGCGACATCGACCTGATCGCGCTGCTGCGGGTGCGCGACCACGAGGAGATCGCCGAGGTGGTCACCCGCGGCATCAACAAACTCGACGGCGTGACCAGGACGGCGACGCACATCGCCTTCCAGTCGTACTCGAGCGCCGACGTCGAGGCCGGGTTCTCGATCGGCGAATAGGACGGACGCCCCGGCCCGTCGTCGCGCTCAGCCCGCGGCGGCGAGCCGGTTGGTCACCTCGACCCAGCGGGCGAGCACCGCAGCCGCCGCGCCCGAGTCCAGCGCCTCGGCTGCCGTCTGCATCCCCGCCGCCAGGGCACTGGCGAGCGATCCCTCGAACCCCCGGAAGGCGGCGATCGCCCCGGCGGCGTTCAGCAGGACCGCGTCGCGTACCGGCCCGTGCTCCCCTGCGAGCACCGCCCGCGCGATCACGGCGTTCTCGGCGGCGTCGCCGCCGCGCAGCGCGTCCAGCGGCACCCGGGCGACGCCGAGGTCGGTGGGATCCAGGCTCACGGTGCTCACGCTGCCGTCCCGGACGACGTACACCGTCGACGTCGTGGAGGTGGTCAGTTCGTCCAGCCCGTCGTCGCCCCGCACGACGAGCGCCGAGTTGCCCCGCTCGGCGAGGACACCGGCGACCGTGCCGATCAGCTCCGGAAAGGCACATCCGATCAGGCCGGCGCGGGGCCGGGCCGGGTTGGTCAGCGGCCCGAGCACGTTGAACACCGTCGGGATACCGATCTCCTTACGCGGTGCGGCCGCGAACCGGAGCGCCGGGTGGTAGACGGGGGCGAAACAGAACCCGATGCCGGCCTCGGCGACCGACTCCGCGACGGCCTCGGGACCGAGGCTGATGTGCACGCCGAGCGCCTCGAGCACGTCCGCGCCGCCGCTCTTCGACGAGGCCGCCCGGTTGCCGTGCTTGACGACGCGGATGCCGCACGCGGCCACCACCAGCGACGCCATGGTCGAGATGTTGACCGTGTTCGCCCGGTCCCCGCCGGTGCCCACGATGTCGACGACGTCGTCGTCCACCGGCACCAGCCGGGCGTGGCCCAGCATCGAGTCGGCGAGGCCGAGCAGCTCCTCGGGCGTCTCCCCCTTCATCTTCAGCGCGACGCCGAACGCGGCGATCTGCGCGGCCGTGGCGTTGTCGGACATGATCTCGTCCATCGCCCACTGGGCCTCCGCACGCGCGAGGTCGCGTCCGGCGGTGAGCCCACCGAGGACCGCCGGCCAGCTCCGGGCCACCGCATCCGCCTGTCGTCCAGCGTTCATCGCACCTGCCCTCGCCGCATCTCGCTCCTCGGTGCGCCGCCGTCGTCGGCGGCGCATGCCGGAAGAGCTTAGCCAGGGCCGATCTCCGGCTGCAGGGCGTCCCACCCGAGCGCGGTACCGCCGAGCCGTTGCGCCAGACCGGCCATCCGCGACCGCTCCTGCGAACAGTGCAGCGCATCGAGCACCTGCACCCGCTGCAGCAGGACGGCCTGGAGGCCGGGCCCGGCCGGGTTCGCCGGCTGCGCCGGGGCGTACCCGTCCTGCGCGGCCAGGGCGATCGCCCGCTCCACGGAATCGGCCGGCAGCTCGAGATGGTGCCGCAGGACGGCCTCCGACTCCGGCGACCAGGCCGGTTCGGTCGCCGCGCCCCGCTCGAGGGCGGTCGAACAGGCCTCGACGTCGTCGAAGGACGAGACCACCACCACCAGGTCCGGCCGTGCCGGATCCAGGGGCTCCGGACCCCTGCGCGAGAACGCTCGCCGGACCCGGCCCCACACCCCTCCGCCACTGCTCATCGCACCACGATCCCACGCGCCACGGGCAGTGCACGACCGCCCCCGGAAAACGCGATCGCACGGCGCCCACCAGCGAAGACGCGCCGATTTCGGCCCCGATTGCCCACGAGTTACTACGAGCAGTCATACTTGCGAACGTGACGAGCGCAGTAGGGACTTCAGGAACTGCAATCACCCAGCGCGTGCACTCGCTGAACCGGCCCAATCTGGTCAGCGTCGGCACCATCGTGTGGTTGTCCAGTGAGCTCATGTTTTTCGCAGGGCTCTTCGCCATGTACTTCGTGGCGCGGGCGCAGGCCGACGGCAACTGGCCGCCGGAGCCTGTCCACCTCAATCTGGCGTTGGCGGTGCCGGTCACCCTCGTGCTGATCGCCTCCTCCTTCACCTGCCAGATGGGTGTGTTCGCAGCCGAACGTGGCGACGTGTTCGGCCTCCGGCGGTGGTACATCATCACCCTCGCCATGGGCACGTTCTTCGTGCTCGGCCAGGGCTTCGAGTACACCCAGCTGGTCGGCGAGGGCGTGACGATCTCGAGCATGGTGTGGGGTTCGGTCTTCTACATCACGACCGGCTTCCACGGCCTGCACGTCATCGGCGGCCTCGTCGCCTTCGTGTTCCTCCTCGTGCGCACGAGGGTCAGCAAGTTCACGCCGGCGCAGGCCACCGCGGCGATCGTCGTCTCCTACTACTGGCACTTCGTCGACATCGTGTGGATCGCGCTGTTTGCCACGATTTATTTCATCCGTTAGCCAGCTGAACGCCCAGGCAGCCCCCTGACGTCCAGTCCGTCCCGACATACCAAAGGGATACAGATGAGTTCATCCCCACCTCTCGCTTCCGAGGGTGACATGCCCGGTCAGTCCGCGGCCGCGTCCGCCAAGTCCCGCCGTCAGCGCAAGCTGCGCCGCCGCGTCACCGGTGCGCTGGTGCTCGCCCTCGGCCTGCTCAGCGCCGGCTTCCTCGCCTCCGCGCTGACTCCCGCGCCGCAGGTGGCGACGGCGAACGAGGACCAGTCGGCCCTGATCCGCGAAGGCAAGCAGCTCTACGAGACCTCCTGCGTCACGTGCCACGGCGCCAACCTGCAGGGTGTGCAGGACCGCGGCCCCAGCCTGATCGGTGTCGGCGAGGCGGCCGTGTACTTCCAGGTCTCCACCGGCCGCATGCCGATGATGCGCAACGAGGCCCAGGCCGTGCGCAAGACGCCGAAGTTCGACGCGGCCCAGACGGACGCCCTCGGCGCGTACATCCAGGCCAACGGCGGCGGCCCGACGCTCATCCGTGACGAGAACGGCGAGATCGCCCAGTCCTCGCTGCGCGGCAACGACGTTGCCCGCGGCAGCGAGCTGTTCCGCCAGAACTGCGCCTCATGCCACAACTTCACCGGCCGCGGCGGCGCGCTGTCGTCCGGCAAGTTCGCGCCGGCGCTGGATCCGGCGAACGAGCAGCAGATCTACACGGCGATGCTGACCGGCCCGCAGAACATGCCCAAGTTCTCCGATCGTCAGCTCACGCTGGAGGAGAAGGAGGACATCATCGCCTACGTCAAGGCCTCCGGCGAGACGAACAGCCCCGGCGGATACGGCCTGGGCGGTTTCGGCCCCGCCTCCGAGGGCCCGACGATGTGGGTGGTCGGGATCGTCGCCGTCGTCGGTGCGGCACTGTGGATCGGAGCAAGGTCATGAGTGGCGGCGAAACGCCGAACAAGCACACGATCGAGAACCTCGATCAGATGAGCCGCGACGATCTCGTCGCGCTCGGCACCAACCTCGACGGCGTGGACGTGGCGTTCCGCAAGGACCGCTGGCCCGTCGCGGGCACGCGCGCCGAGAAGCGCGCGGAACGGAACGTCGCCTTCTGGTTCGGGCTGGCGGGTGTGTCGGCTCTCGCGTTCATCGCGGTCTTCATCTTCTGGCCGTGGGAGTACCAGGGCCCCGGTGAGGACAACTACACGCTGTACAACCTGTACACGCCGCTGCTGGGCCTGACCCTGGGTCTGGCCATCCTCGGCGTCGGCGTCGGCGCGGTGCAGTTCACCAAGAAGTTCATCCCGGAAGAGGTGTCGATCCAGGATCGGCACGACGGAGTCTCTTCGGAGGTCGATCGGCGGACGATCGTCGCCGAGCTCTCCGACTCGCTGGACACCTCCACGCTGCCGCGTCGCAAGCTGATCAAGCGCACGGCACTGTTCGGTGGCGGCGCGCTCGGCCTCGGCCTGATCATGCCGCTCGGCGGCCTGATCAAGAACCCCTGGGCCGAGGGCGACGAGTCGCCGCTGTGGGTCTCGGGCTGGACGCCCCGGTACCCGGGCGAGACGATCTACCTGCGTCGCGACACCGGACGCCCGAACGACATCGTCCTGGTCCGCCCGGAGGACCTCGATGCCGGCGGCATGGAGACCGTGTTCCCCTTCCGCGAGTCGGACCGCGGTGACGAGCACGCCCTCCTCGAGGGCCTGCGCGGCATCCGCAACGCCGTCATGCTGATCCGCCTCCGGACCGAGGACACGGCGAGGGCGATCAAGCGCAAGGGTCAGGAGAGCTTCAACTACGGCGACTACTTCGCCTACTCGAAGATCTGCACCCACCTGGGCTGCCCGACGTCGTTGTACGAACAGCAGACCAACCGCATCCTGTGCCCCTGCCACCAGTCGCAGTTCAATGCCCTGGAGTACGGCAAGCCCCTGTTCGGTCCTGCTGCTCGCGCACTGCCGCAGTTGCCTATTACAGTGAACGAAGAGGGCTTCCTCGTCGCCAACGGTGACTTCATCGAGGCTCTCGGTCCGGCATTTTGGGAGCGTCGCCCGTGAGTACTGCAACACCGTCCCGCGCCGCCCACGCGGCGGAGAACATCGACTCGCGCTATCACCCGGCGGCCGGGCTGCGGCGTCAGATCAACAAGGTGTTCCCCACCCACTGGTCCTTCCTCCTGGGTGAGATCGCCCTGTACAGCTTCGTG
>NZ_PCZU01000076.1:0-1438 GCF_002887785.1 Rhodococcus sp. ENV425 | reverse complement strand
CTAGTAGGACTTTGTTAGGTTCACCACTTCTTATTGTGAGGACTCGAGATTCGGCGTGGCGTCCGGGACGATGACCAGGTGGATGCCGCTGCCCTGACCGATGTCGGTGAACGTCTCGATGCGTTCGTCGAGCAGGTGTTCTCATCCCTCAAGCGCAAGGATCAGCGGGCGACGGCGGGGGTGTATGCGCGGGGGTTGATGCTCGACGGTCGCCGCAAGTCGATGCAGCCGATGGCCGACCGGCTCGGGGTCGATCACCAACGCTTGCAGCAGTTCGTCACGACCTCACCGTGGGATCCGGTGCCGGTCCGGAAAACGCTGTCCCGTAAGGCGTGTGATCTGATCGGACCGGATGCGTGGGTCATCGACGACACCGGATTCGCCAAGGACGGCGACGCCTCGCCGTGTGTGGCCCGGCAGTATTCCGGCACCTTGGGCAAGGTCGGGAATTGTCAGGTCGCGGTCAGTGTGCACGCCGCCACCGACACCGCGTCCGCACCGTTGGATTGGCGGCTGTATCTGCCCGAGAGCTGGGACGATCGGTGCTGCGACGATCCGGCGACGGCCGCGGCGATCACCGCCCGACGGCAGCGGAACGCGATTCCCGACCAGGAGCGGTATCGCTCCAAGGCGGCACTCGCCCTCGAGATGCTCGACGAACTCGCCTCGTGGGGCCGGATCCCGCCGGTGGTCGTCGCCGACGCCGGTTACGGCGACTCGGCCACTTTCCGTCAGGGTCTGACCGACCGCGACCTGGTCTACGTCGTCGCGGTCAAAGGTGCCACCCTCGCGCACCCGGGCGAGGCGGTCCCGGCCGCCGCCGCGTATTCCGGCCGCGGCCGGCCGCCGACCCGACGTTACCCGGCGGCGGTGACCTGCAAGGAGCTCATCGTTGCTGCCGGAGCCGAGGCGCTGACCGAAGTGACCTGGCGTCGCGGAACCAAGACCGGCCCGGCCAATCCGAGAGCGGTGATGCGTTCGAGGTTCGTGGCGCTGCGGGTACGTCCGGCCAACCGCACCATCCCCCGGGACGAGGACGGTGTCCTGCCGCCGGCCTGGCTGCTCGCCGAATGGCCCCCCGGTGCGGCGCAGCCCACCGACTTCTGGCTGTCCACCCTGCCCGAGGACACACCCCTGCCGGAGTTGGTGCGTCTGGCCAAGATCCGCTGGCGCATCGAGCACGATTATCGGGAACTGAAAACCGGCCTCGGCCTCGACCATTTCGAGGGCCGCTCCTGGCTCGGCTGGCACCACCATGTCACCCTGGTCACCGCCGCGCATCTGTTCCTGACCACCCTGCGGCTGACCGACCCAAAAGCGTCCGGGCAGGACTGACCCTCTACGGCCTGGTGCGCGAACTCCAACGCACACTGGCATATTGGATCGGTACCTGCCCGACCTGCCACCACACCTTCCCGACCTAACAAAGTCCTACTAG
>NZ_PCZU01000075.1:14160-15910 GCF_002887785.1 Rhodococcus sp. ENV425 | reverse complement strand
CGTCGTACACCACCTCACGGGACTTGACCGGACGAGGTGGCAAACACCACCCGCGCGCCCCCGACTTGCTGTCGTATCCGACGCACCGCCAGCAACCTCGCTACGGTGAAGAGACCAACCTGGGAGGACAGTCGACACGACATGGGAGAAGTACGAAAAGGCCGATTCGCGGCCCTCATCCTCACGGGTCTGACCGGGACGGGCGTCCTCGGGGCGGGCATCGCCCGCGGTGAGCTGCCGATGAACGTCGCGATCACCGGTCAAACATTCGTCGGAACGATGTCGGCCATCGAAGCCCAGAACGTCGTCATCTTCCCCCGCCGCGTCGACACCGAATCCGGCACCGTCCCCACCAGCGCAACCCGGATGGAATCGGCCCAGATGACCGACGTGTGCCTGTCCACCATCGCCCGGAATCTTCCGATCGTGGGCGACGTGACCATGATCGTCCGCGTTCCCGGTCCCAATACCACCGCCCAGAACGTTGTGCTCGACGCCGCCACGATCGGTGCCTCGCTCGACGCGATGAACGTCCATGCCGGGGTCGAAGCCTCCGCCATCGGTGGACCGGAGGTGGCACTTACCCCTGCTGTCGCCACCCAGAGCGGGGTGATGACCAACATCCGCGTCGAAGCCGTGTCGATGACCGCGACGGCGCTGACGATGAAGAACTTCGAGGTGACCGTCGTCTCGGACAGTTCGGGTTGCTGATGCACGACCCGGCACTCGACCGACGCCAACGCTGTCGACGTTGGCGCGCCGAGCGGCCCTTCTGGGGCGGCACGGCGCTGGCGGTGTCCGGACTGGTCCTGCTACTACCTGCCTACACCACCTTCCGCATAGGCGAGGTGCTCGTTTCGATCAGCACCATCTCCGGGGTCTCCACGCTGCTGCTCGGTGCGCTCATGCTGGTCTGCGCCGGATCCGCGCTGCTCCGGCCGTCGACGCGAGTGACAGCCGGGGTGTCCGGGATGATCCTCGCCTTGGTCGCGCTGCCCGCAGCCAACTTCGGCGGCTTCCTCGTCGGCACCCTTCTGGGCGTCCTCGGCGCCAGCCTGACCATGGCATGGCAGCACACCAACGACACCGCGTGACAACCATCCAGCACGGACCGGACCGTCACGGATACGGCGGGCTTGCACAATGTCGTGCGCTCCGGAGACCCTCACGTCCGGATCCGCGTTCTCAGGCCGAGCCGAGCACGTTTGTCTGCGGCAGAGAAGACCGCCTGCCACCGTCTAGGCCGGTGCGAAGTGCGTATCTCGTCCATCAGCGGTTCGCGCTGCCGGACAGTCCGTGTTTGCTCGAGTCGAGTCGCCGCGCCGGGATAGTTCGGGTCGGTTGCGGGGAGGTTCTCCAAAGCCGAGGTGACACCCACCCCATCCCCTTCTCGAGGAAGAGCCTCAGTCAGGGTATCCGATCCAGTCACATACGCTCATCGAGAACATCGACCCGATCGTCCCGCGATCGGGGGTCGGGGGTCGAGACCATGGTGTTCTCTCACATGGTCCCCCGGTAACCCACCCGGACGAGACCTGGGTGGCCTGCGGCGCGGGATTCGACAGGCGGCTGATCATCGGTCACGATCTCGATGTCGTCGGCCTCGGGCCCGTCTGACAAGCCTTTTCTCGGTTCCAACCACGGGACCGCGAGAGCCGGGGATGCTTCGTTGCCGGCCAGGTGTGTGGAACATCCCGACCGCGGGCCCTGCGCACCAGAGATCGGGATTGCAGTAATCCTCCGGTGGCCT
>NZ_PCZU01000075.1:2503-14129 GCF_002887785.1 Rhodococcus sp. ENV425 | reverse complement strand
CGTGGACCGCGCCGGGCGGGGGTGGGCAGGTACGTACAGGCATCCCGTCTCGAGTCGGCGCGATCGACGGCTCCGCCGGTCCGGGAACTACTCGTGCGGCAGACTGTGCAGATGTTGTTGACCATCTCCGCTGCCCGGTCCCCGGCCCTTGCCGTGCCGGGCGATTTCGGCTACCTGCTGCACAAGCATCCGGAGCGGGTCCAGCAGTTCGGCGTGTACGGCCGGACCGCGCACGTCTTCTACCCTGAGGTCAGCGCCGAGCGCTGCACGGTCGCGATGGTGCTCGAGGTGGATCCGGTCGCGTTGGTCCGTGGACGCTCCGGTGGGAGTGACGGTTTCGTGCTGGGGCAGTACGTGAACGATCGCCCCTACGTGGCGTCGTCGTTGCTGTCGGTGGCCCTGGGAAAGGTGTTTCGGTCGGCGCTGTCCGGACGCTGTGCCGGTCACGAAGAGTTGGTCGAGTCGGCGCTGGATCTGACGATCGCGCTGCCCGCGGTTCCGGGGGATCCCGGCCTGGTGCAGCGGTTGTTCGCGCCGATGGGGTGGAAGGTCGCGGCGGCACCGATCGGGTTGGACGCCACCCGGCCGGAGTGGGGCGAGGCACCGTTGGTCTCGGTGACGCTGGTGGGGTCGCTGCGGGTGGCTGACGCGTTGAACCACCTGTACGTGTTGCTGCCGGTGCTCGACGACACCAAGCACTACTGGGTCGGCGACGAGGAGGTCGACAAGCTGGTGCGGGCCGGCTCGGGCTGGTTGGCTGCGCACCCGGAACGGGAGCTGGTGGCAGAGCGGTATCTGGCCCACCGACGGGAGTTGACGAACGCCGCCAGACAACGACTGGTCGAACTCGACGACCGCCCCGCCGAGGACGCGGTCGACGACGAATCCGTCCTGTCCCGGCCGCTGGTCCGTATCCGCCACGACGCCGTGCTCGAGGTCGTGCGGACGCTGCGGCCGGCATCGATCGCCGACCTCGGGTGCGGGTCCGGCGCGCTGTTGGGGTCGTTGCTCGCGCTGCAGGGGGTGGGCCGGGTGATCGGCACCGAGGTCTCCGCCGGGGCGTTGTCGAAGGCGGCCCGGCGTCTGCGCGTCGACCGGATGACCGAGCGGCAGTCCGAGCGGTTGACGTTGTTGCTGTCGTCGTTGCAGTACGAGGACGACCGCCTCGACGGCCTGGATCTGGTGATCCTCATGGAGGTCATCGAACACATCGATCCGGATCGGTTACCGGCGGTGGTGGGCAATGTGTTCGGGGCGATGCGACCGCGGCACGTCGTGATCACCACCCCGAACAGCGAGTACAACGTGCGGTACCCGGCGCTGACGGGCGGCGGCTTCCGGCACCCGGATCACCGCTTCGAGTGGACGCGGGAGCAGTTCGCCGCCTGGACCCGCTCGGTGGGGCAAGCCCACGGCTACGAGGTGACGGTGCGGCCGGTGGGCGACTCCGACCCACAGGTGGGATCGCCCACCCAGATGGCCGTGTTCACCCGCCGCACGAGATCGGGGGACGCGGCGTGAGCGAGTTGAGCATTCCGGAGCTGTCGTTGGTCGTGCTGGTCGGGGTCAGTGGATCCGGCAAGTCGACGTTCGCGGCGACGCATTTCGCTCCGACCGAGGTCGTCTCCAGCGATCAGTGCCGGGCGATGGTCTCGGACGATCCGAACGACCAGGACGCGACGTCGGACGCCTTCGACCTCCTCGAGTTCATCGCCGGTAAGCGTCTGTCCCGGGGTCGGCTCACGGTTGTCGACGCGACCAACGTGCAACCCGCGGCGCGCCGGTCGCTGCTGGCGCTGGCCAAGGCCCACGATGTGCTGCCGGTGGCGATCGTGCTGGATCTACCGACGACACTGGCCATCGAACGCAACGCCGCCCGCCCGGAGCGCTCCTTCGACGCCCGGGCCGTCAAGCGTCAGCACGAGCAGCTGCGGCGGTCGGTGCGCGGCCTCAAGCGCGAGGGGTTCCGCACCATCCATGTCCTGGATTCGGTCGAGGCCGTGGCCGAGACGACGATCGTGCGGACCCGGCTGTTCAACGACCGCCGGGACGAGCACGGCCCGTTCGATGTGATCGGCGACGTGCACGGCTGCCGCGAGGAGCTCGAGGTGCTGCTCGACAAGTTGGGATATGTGCTCGTGCGCGACGAGGCGGGCCGCGCCGTCGACGCCGCGCACCCGGGCGGTCGGCGGGCGGTGTTCGTCGGGGATGTGATCGATCGGGGTCCGGACTCGCCGGGGGTGTTGCGTCTGGTGATGGGCATGGTGGCGAACGCGAACGCCCTGTGTGTGTCCGGCAATCACGAGGCGAAGCTGGTCCGGGCACTGGGCCGCAAGAATGTGCAGGCCACGCACGGTCTGCAGCAGACGCTCGAGCAGCTCTCCCGTGAAGACGAGTCGTTCGTTGTCGAGGTACGCAGGTTCTGCGACGCGCTCGTGGCGCACTACGTCCTCGACGACGGCAAGCTCGTGGTGGCCCACGCGGGCCTGAAGGAGAAGTACCACGGTCGCGCGTCGGGCCGGGTCCGCGCGTTCGCCCTCTACGGCGACACCAGTGGCGAGACCGATGAATTCGGGTTTCCGGTGCGGTATCCGTGGGCCGATGACTACCGCGGGGCGGCGACGGTCCTGTACGGGCACACCCCGGTGCCGGCCGCCGAGTGGATCAACAACACGATGTGCCTGGACACCGGCTGTGTCTTCGGTGGCAGCCTGACCGCATTGCGCTACCCCGAACGCGAGGTCGTCTCGGTCCCCGCCCGCGCGACGTACTACCAGCCGGTCCGCCCGTCGGCTCCGCCCGAACGCGACCGCCAGGTATTGAAGCTGTCCGATGTGCTCGGCCACCGCGTGATCGAGACCGAACACCTGGGCCGGGTCTCGCTGCGGGAGGAGAACGCGGCCGGGGCGCTCGAGGTGATGAGCCGGTTCGCCGTCGCGCCGGCCGATCTGCACTATCTGCCGCCGACCATGTCGCCGGTCGACAGCTCACCCCGTGCGGGCCTGCTCGAACACCCGGACGAGGCGTTCGCGCACTACGCGAAACACTCCGTCGGTCGGGTGCTGTGCGAGGAAAAACACATGGGCTCGCGGGCCATCGTGCGGGTGACCGCCGACGGGACCGGGGTCATCCACACCCGCACCGGTCGAGCGTTCTTTCCTGCCCACCGGCAGGCGGCCGTGCTGTCGCGGATCGCGCACGCCCTCCCCGCGGCAGGGGTGTGGGCGGAGCTGGGGGCGGCGTGGGTCCTGCTCGATGCCGAGATCCTGCCGTGGACGGCGAAGGCCGAGGCGATGGTCCGCGACCAGTACGCGAAGGTCGGCGCCGCCGCCAGGACCTCCCTGCCGGCGACGATCGGTGTGCTCGAGGCGGCCGCGGCGCGCGGCGCCGACGTGGCCGACCTGCTCGCCCGGACGCGGTCGCGGGCCGCCAACGCCGAACTGTTCGTCGACTCGTATCGCCGCTACACACAACCGATCGACACGGCGTGCGGTGTGCAGGTGGCACCGTTCCAGCTCCTGGCCAGCGATGCCGGCACCTACCAGACGCGAAGCCATCAGTGGCATCTGGATCTGGCCGACCGTCTCGTCGATACGGTCCCGGAGCTGTTTCGGAGCACCCGTCGACTCGTCGTCGACACCGCCGAGGCACCCTCGCGCGCCGCGGGGGTGAGGTGGTGGGAGGATCTCACCGCCGAAGGCGGCGAGGGCATGGTGGTCAAACCGTTCGACAACCTCGTCCGTGGCCCGAAGGGTCTCGTGCAGCCGAGCCTGAAGGTACGCGGACGCGAATACCTGCGGCTCATCTACGGCCCCGACTACACCGACCCGGCGACACTGGCCCGGCTCAAGCAGCGCAACCTCGGCCCGAAACGCTCCATGGCCGTGCGTGAGTACGCCCTCGGACTCGAGGCGCTGCGCCGCGTCGCCGCCGGGGAGCCCGTCTGGCGAGTCCACCAGTGTGTGTTCGCGGTGCTCGCCCTCGAATCCGAACCCGTCGACCCGCGTCTGTGAACCACCCGCCGACCCGACCCGCACGTTCGGGCCGCGGCCGGGCACCCCCTGCTGCACGTCCACTTCCGGCCCGCCGCGCCGGGAACCGGTGAACCGGTCGGGTCACGGCAGAGCGTCGGCGCGCAGGTGCGGCAGGGCACGCAGCACGTGTGCCGCATCGCGGCGACGAAACGACACCCCGTCCTCGGCACGCACCTGCAGCAGTTTGAGCATCAGCGCCGGGAGCGCGGCCCGGCGCTGGGCAGCGCCCCGCACGGCGGTGACCACCGCCCGGTGCCAGCGGCCGTCCTCGCAGTAGAAATCAACGGTGTCGCGGACCTCGACGGGCAGACACGGGCGTAGAACCGCGAGGACGTCGCGGGCGAACTGTGCGAAGTCGTCCATCGCGTCCCCCTGCCGATCGCCGTGGAGGTGCTGTCCGGATCGGACGTCCCACTTTAACATACCGATCGACCTCTTTTGCGGGGGTTCGTCCGCCCCGCGCCCGATGCCTTCCAGGAAAGTCGTGCCGTCACCGACCCCCTCCCGGTCGCGGGGCGCAGCGCACCGCGACCGTCGTGGAGCGGACCGGCCGCGTCAGTGCCCGCGCGAGCCGGCACCGACGACCTGCGCTCCGCCCGGCCGCTCGACACGGACGGCGGACGCCACCGGCACCGCACCCCGGGTGGCCGGTCGAGTACCTCGCGAGGTCGTCTGCTCTCTACGGTCGGCCGGCAGGCGAGGACGACGGTGGTCAACTCGAACCGAACCACACCAGGTTCGCCAGGTCGGCGAGAACGTTCCACGCGGTGCCAACAAACTGCATCACCGCCGCCGCGACCGGACGCAGCGGCTCCGGTACGCCCGCCAATGGATCGATACCCGGCGGACTGGCGGACCCGACTCCGGCCCCGACCAGGAAGAAGACGCCGACGAGCGCAAGCACAGCCGATGCTCTGATCTTGTTCACCACCGAGTATCTACACTACGGTGGCCCCTCGCGCCTGGATCGACGGTCTTCCGGTCCCCGCCGACCGTTGTCCGGGGCTCGACTCGGGGTCTGGTGGTCATGGGGCCGGCAGGTAGTGCGCGGATGCGCCCGCCGATCGACGTTCACCGCGTCTGCGCACGATTCGGGCGTACCGGGGTGTGGTGCCGGCCCTCGTTGCCGACCTCGGGTGTCCCTTGTCCCCGCTCCCGCGGTCGGCGCGGCAGCTCATGGGGAGCGGGGGCAGGCGGACGGCGGTGTCGGAAGACTCCGCGGTAGTTCCCGTCGGGGTCGACACTGCGGGCGAAATCGTCGACGTCCGTGGGTGCGATCGGGAGGGTGTTCTGCGCCGCCCGCTCTGCGTCCCTCTGCGTCGGGCGCACCTCAGAACGCGCGATCGGGCGCGTGCCCGGTGCCTGCCGGACCGGGTCGACGACGAGGACGGAATCTTCGAGGTGGGTAAGGAAGACGTGGTTCGGCGGTCCGCTGCCGATCACGCCCAGCACAGCCGCGATGGTCACGGCAAGTGAGCCGCGAATTCGGCGGCCGCTCCTTCCGGCGGGGGCCATCGCCGCCGGCGCGGTGTCCCGCCACGAGGTGTCGTCGCTGAAATCGGTACGGATCAGCAACGACACCTCGTGCCGGTCCGGGATGGTCGTCGAGCCGGCGACCGACCCCTGGGGACCTCGTGCAGGTCGGCGTCGGCCCGGGCGGCCGGAACCCGTGGCCGGGATCGAGGTGTCGATCTCGAATGTCCACGCCCTGGCCGCCTGCCGGTAGCCAGGCCGACCCTGCCCGCCTCACCGGTCGATCTCGGGTGCACCCACCCTGGTGATTCACTGGCGCAGCAGGACCGAGGCGCCCGACGTCGAGCGACAACCCCAGCGCCTCGGCGCGGGAATCCCTGTCGACCGGGTGCCCGGTGACGGTGTATGGCAGCCGGACCGCCACCGCCCGCAGCATCGCCTCGAGAATCTCGAGCTCGGCTCAGCGGTCACGTCCGGCCGGTCCAGGTGACCGGTCCAGGTGACCGGACCCGGATCGACCTGCTCGTCGAGGGCGGGATCGGTCACCTGCAGCAACTGCAAACCCTGCTCCCCCGCCAGGTGATCCATCGTGCCGCGGGCTCCACCGCCGCGGCCACGTCCTCGGCATGCGTCTCACCTGGACACCCGTTCGCTCGATATCGCACCGGCACGATACGGAGCGGCTCACGCACCGCGGGTGCGCGGGACAAGGGCATGCAGGTATTGGTCGGTGAGACGATGCTGCACCCACCGCGCCAGTGGCGCCACCGTCCGGGACCACCAGACCGCTGGGCGGGAGAACGCCACGATGACGAGCAGAACGGTGTCGTCGTCGCGCCACTCGAGGCAGAACAGTTCCTCGCCCTGTTCGGGATGGCCGTCGAGGGTGCCGTAGGCGAACCCCGGCCGGCGGGGGTTCGTCGACGACAGCAACCACCTGACACGGCGCGTCCACATGCAGCACCGCGAAGCGCAGCCGCAGCATCACCCGCGCACCCACCACCGTCTGCGGGGTGGTCGCCGCAACCGCGAGGCCGGCACGACGGTGCAGATCCCACCGCATCAACTGCGCGCCAGCGGTGTCGAACACCGCCTTTCCGCTGCCGAGGACACGGGCCCGCCGCAGATGCTCATACCCGGGGGGGGCAACGCACCTGCGGTGTCCCCCCACCTCCGGATACGACAACCGGCGTGTCGGCTCGGGTGGGCGCATCGCGCGACCAGCGTCCCTGCACCACGTCCCCACCCTCCCGCGGTACCCATCCGCCCCCTCACAGCCCGGTGGTGTTCTCGACCGTGCAGGCCCACCGATCCCGCGACCTCGAAGTGGACCTCGCGGCCCACCAACGCGCGGCCGGGCCCTGACTCGCCCAGGGTGTCGATGATGCGCTCGACGAGCCGATCCTCGAAGTGACGCTCGACGGCGTCCCCGTCAATGGCGGGAAACTCGAGCGCAAACGGATCCTTGATGACCTGCTCCAGCGAGCTCGGAATCGGTGGGCTCGAGCGCGTGCGGGAAGTTGGACGGGGCCACCCTCCCGCAGGTACAGCCTGGTGCTGATCTGGTGGGCCAGCACGGGCCGGCTCCAGCCATGGGCGATGTCCTCGGCGCTGTACCAGTCGCGCAACCCGGGCGTCGTCGAGTTTATCGAGCAGCTCGATGACATGACCCAGCGCAATTGGCCAACGGGTCGTTGACCGATTGTGTCGGGGTCGGGGCACGTCTCGGCGAACCTGCGCATGTACTCGGGATCGGCCGGGGAGAACCCCTTTCGTCGTGGCGAAACTCGGCCCGCAGATCGTCACCCGATCTGCCGATAGAGCCGGAGCGGTTTGGTGTTCGCGCGGGGCTGGGCGGTGTAGCAGGCCTTGTGCACGGCCCGCTTGATGCTCTTGAGCGCGGCGGTGTGGTTGGTAGGGGCGGTAAGTTCGATAGGTTTGTTGACTGTTGTGTGGTGGTTCGGTTTTTTCTTAAGTTCCGTCTGATTCGTATTCGGTTGGGATGTGCATTTGGGACACGTCCCGTTCGTGAGTCAGCGGCGGCTGCGTTAGTACTCGGCCCAGCCGGTGCGGAAGCTGCGTTCGTAGTCGGCGGTGGTCCTCGGCCGGGAGCAGCACCGAGCGGGCCACCTGCACCGTGCGGGCGATCTCGGCGACGAACGCGGCATGTCCGGCCTTGTCGAAAAACCGGAAGACCAACGATCCGGTCTCCACGTCGGCCCAGTGGATGTGACGGCGACGCTGCGAATCGAACGCCCCACCGGCGGTGACCTTGGACGTGGGTACCTGGGACCAGTTCACCGTCACCACATGCTCGTCGGCAGTGAAGCGGTCCGGGCGCAGCAGGAATTGCTCGGGCAATGCCATAGGAAACCCGCCGGTGGCGGGGCGGCGCAGCACCGCAACCAGGCCCCGGGCCACAGTCGGGTCGGCGAAGACCATCCGCACCGCGCCGACGGTGGCGAGCACCGCTGCGGCTGCGGTCAGCGCGCTGGTCACATCCAGGCACACCTGCTGGCTGCCTCCGGCGATCAGGACGGTGGTGCGGGTGGTCCGGCTGGTCACCTCGACGCCCATGTCGGTCTGCACGAGGCGATCGCGGCGAACCTGCCCGGAACGGTGTGGCAACGCTGCCGAACGCACTACGCAGCCAATCTCATGTCGATCTGTCCGAAGAACATGTGGCCGGCCGTGAAGGCGATGCAGCACTGAAGTTTACGACCAACCCGACGCCGGATCGGTGCACGCCCAGTTCGGCCAGCTCCTCGACTACGTCGACGACAAACTCCCAGCGGTGGCCGAGCATCTCGGGCAGGCCCGGGAAGACATCCTCGCGTTCACCGCCTTTCCGAAGGACGTGTGGAGTCAGACCTGGTCCAACAACCCCAGATCGGCTGAACAGGGAGATCCGGCGCCGCACCGACGCGGTCGGGATCTTCCCGAATCGGGACGCGATCGTCTGTCTGGTCGGTGCGGTCCTCGCCGAGCAGACCGACGAATGGCTCGAAGGCCGACGCTAGCTCGGCCTCGACGTACTGGCCCGATGCCGTCTGAACACCGTCACCGACACCGACCGCGAGATGGGAGCGGACACCATGCCTGCACTCAGCGCCTGAGACCTACAGGGTCCGCAGCGCTACACCACTTCTGGAGACTTGACCAGTGCGGCCGCAGGCCGCTCCTCTTCCGGAGCTGCGGGCGACGCAGGGCCGCGGATCCTGAAGTGCGAACGCACCGACCCACCGTGTGGCCTCAAGCCATTCGATGGCCGAACGCCTACTGGGCGGGGGTTGGGCCGGACAGGATCAAGGCTCCTGGAGGTGACGTCAGCCCCCAGGTCATTGAGCTCGGCCGCCAGCGCGTAGCGCCCGGGAGGGAAGTCCACGACCTCGCGAGTGACGAGGGTAACCCGCAGGGAAATCCGGTCGCCTGGGTTGAGAGTGGGCAGCGTCGGCGCGTGCGAGAACAACGACAACGCCGGCCTGATCGGTTCGCCCTTCTTGTCGAGTAGCCACCCGCGGACGGTCATCTGGTCTCCGGCATCGTTGATCCACTTCCTGTTTGCGGTATTGACCAGGTCGATCGTCACACCGGGCAGTGACCCGGCCTTGCAGGTGTGCTCGCCGGGCCAGCGCAACTCCAGACCGAGCCGGCGGGCAGCGCGGCAGCGGTGCACCCAGATCGGACCGGGGTGCGCACTTACCGTCCAGATCTCCTCGACCTCGGCGACGACCACCAGTACCCACGCATCCGGCATCTGCCCGTGCGGTGCGGGAAGACCTCCCTCGATTCGGTGACGGCGTCCCGGCTGGGGAAGAGTCGTCGCCACCCCCGGTGTGGGAGATCGAGTACACCATCTGGGGAGCGCATCTCGACTCGACGGTCGCCGATGAGGTCCCACAGTGACGATCCCGGCCCTTCCAGGGCAGCCGGGTCTACTTCGACCGGCCCGACCTGGACCAGATCGAGGTCAGAACCGGACGCGGGATCGATCCTCACCACAGAATCGTGCCGCACTCCCGACCCTTACGAGGCCGATCCACGTCCACGCCAGTAGGCGGAACGCTGGGAGGCGCATTTCAGTGGCAGGCGTCTACCGGCACCCCCGAATCTCGGGGCTACGCCGCCGTAGCGATGGTCGGTGCTGGGTGATGGGCGGTGTTGTCGCGCAGCATGGCCCTCAGCACGTTCGCGCTGCGACTTGCCGGGGCGAGGACAGCCGGCGGCGCAGCGGCTCGAGCCTCTCCCCTGCGTCGTGCCGGTGCCACTGGGGTATGCCGCGCGCGTGACAGCCGGGCGTCAGGTCCGCTCCTGGGTCGGGAGGATTGCAGCCGAGTGAGACAGTCTGCAAGGCCTCTGCCGTCCAGGAAAGGTGCAGTGAGGGGGATTCCGGCGCCGGGTCGCGGCGCACGTAGCCTGAGAGCATCCGCACCGCACGTTATAGCGCTACAACGCCCGAATCTGTGCCGGGAAGCGGCTATGGCCCGCCGGGCCGCTACCGGACGAAACTGCCGGAGTTGGCTTCTGTCGAGGTCACAGCCACCACCACCCGCGGAGGGTGGCGTGGTTCACTGTGGGCGGGTCGGATGGCGGATCTTCACGCAACCCCGTCGTGATCCAGATGTGCGGGGAACACGCACGCCGCAGGTCACCAGGACTGGTGGGCGTCTTCTGCAGGACGGCTCCGGTGAAACCGTAGCGAGGGCGCGGACCGGTCCGGAAGTGAAGGGGACCCATCGTGGATATCGGTACGGTGTTTCGGATCGCCGTCGGAGTGGACGGTTCGCGGCGGTCGCTGCTCGCGCTCGAATGAGCGCTGTCCGAAGCGTCGAGGTCGACCGGCAAGAGGGGAAAGACCCGCTGCTGCGGTGCTACTCGCCGTCGCCGACGAGGCGGATCTACTCGTTGTCGGATCTCGCTTGACGGTGCGACCTCGACCCGTCCGGCCCTCGGTGACCGGCCCGGGCGTCCGAGCGGCCGTCACCGGAGTTCTTGAGCAGATCTTCACAAGAACGACGGAGAAGAACACACCCGGGCCGGGCACCGTGGACAGCGCAGAACCGGGATCGCGCCGCTGAGCACGGGCCGGCACTGTGGGCCCTGTGCGGGGGCCGGACAGTCGGTGCACGGGCACCGACCGCGGAAGGGTGGTTGACGATGATGTTCTGGTACGGCGACGGCATGAGCGGTTGGGGTTACGTGCTCATGACAGTCGGGATGGTGGCGTTCTGGGCCCTGGTGATCGTCGGAATCGTGATGCTGGTGCGCGCCGCGGCTCCCCGGTCGACACCGCCCCCGTCGGGCTATGCCCCGACGCCGGAAGAGGTCGTAGCCATGCGCTTCGCCCGGGGCGAGATCGACGAGGACGAATACCGGCGCCGTCTCGACGCCTTGCACACCCATCGTCCGGACCCGAAAGCGTGACCCCTGCAATCGGATTCGATCGATCCGCGCACGTCCGCTGCGCAGGGACCGGAAGCGGCGGTGTCAGCGACGGTAGTGTCGACCGGTGGAGTCGTCGGTGACCAGGCGGTACAGCACATAGACCGAGAACCAGACGATCAGCACGGCCACCAGGACGAGCGCGATCTCGTATACGAGGACCACACCACCGATTCTACCGCCACGCCGGCCCACCCGACTTCTCGTCGGTGCCCACTGATGCACCGGCACCCCGAAAAGGATCAGCGGCCCGAAAAGGATCAGCGGCGCGGACTGGTGGGAATCGGCTCCGGCGCCGGGCGCGGGGCCGGCTGCTCCTGCGGTGGGGACGGCAGTTGCAGCCGCTTGAGCATCAGCGCGTTGACCGCGACGATCAGGCTCGAGCCGGACATCGACAGCGCCGCGATCTCCGGGCGCAGCACCAGCCCGAAGGCGGGTTCGAACACGCCGGCGGCGATCGGCAGCGCAATGGTGTTGTAACCGATCGCCCAACCGAGATTCTGCCGCATCTTGCGCAAGGTGCCGCGGCCGATGCGCAGCGCGATCGGCAGATCCAGCGGGTGGGCGCAAAGCAGGATGGAGCAGCGTGGCACCCTTACCGGCACTCCGGATATCGCCGGCCGAGGGGCTACGACCGCAGTGGTGTCACTCGCCGATGCACCGCCCCCCACGGTCTG
>NZ_PCZU01000075.1:2044-2378 GCF_002887785.1 Rhodococcus sp. ENV425 | reverse complement strand
CCTGTGCATCATCGTCGGGATCGTCGTCGCGATCTTCTGGGGTGACCGCCGCTGGGTCGCCCGCGGCGGCGAGCCCGGCACCGTGCTCGACGTCGCGGTGTGGGCCGTGCCGTTCGGCCTGATCGGGGGACGCCTGTACCACGTCGCCACCGACTGGCAGAAGTACTTCGCTGCGGGCGCCGACCCGGTCGACGCGCTGAAGATCTGGCAGGGCGGACTCGGGATCTGGGGGGCGGTCGCCCTCGGCGGCGTCGGCGCCTGGATCGGGTGCCGGCGCCGCGGTGTGCCGCTGCCCGCCCTCGGTGATGCGGTGGCCCCGGCGATCCTGCTGGCG
>NZ_PCZU01000075.1:0-2034 GCF_002887785.1 Rhodococcus sp. ENV425 | reverse complement strand
AGATCTACGAGCGCCGCAACGACGCGGGACTCACGAGCCCGGACCTCATCGACGGAATCTCCACCGGGCAGGTCGCAGCGGTGGTGCACCCGACGTTCCTGTACGAGCTGGTGTGGAATCTGCTCGTCGTGCTGCTGCTCGTGCTCGTCGACCGGCGATTCCGCATCGGACACGGCCGGCTGTTCGCGCTCTACGTGGCCGGATACAGCGCGGGCCGGTTCTTCGTCGAACTCATGCGGTCCGATCCGGCCACCGAGATCGCCGGTATCCGGATCAACTCCTTCACCTCCGCCATCGTGTTCGTCCTCGCCGTCGCCTACGTCGTCCTCGCCCGCAAGGGCCGCGAGGACCCCGAGGACCTGAAGGCCCCGCGTGTGCTCCCCCAGTCTCGAGATGCATCCAGAAAGACCACGGACACCTCCGCACCGTAGGGGGCGACTCGGCGCCGGGGAAAAGACGTGAGACGGCGATCCGATATTCGGACGCCAGACGATGACCGTCGGGTCGGTGGCGCGGTGCCCGATACCGCCCGCATAGGCCCACACCGGTCGACCCCTTCACGAGGTGCGCCCGGGAAACGAGTGCGGGTGCAGGTGCTGTTGTTCTCGAGCAGGTCGCGGATTCTCCGCCGAATCAGGTCCTCCGTGAGGGATACCGCTTAATGCTCAGAGACGAGACGCCAGTGGGACGAGCGTGCCGGGCGAGAGCGGGCGGCGCAGCCGCCCGGCGTGCGCCCCGCGGCACGGACCGATCCTGTCAGGGGGTAGGAACGCACACACGCCCCGTCTGCTCGAAGACGGTCGGCCACGGCCCGCCCGCACCCGCGCACCGGGGTTATCGGCATTCACATCGCGCCGGTCCCTCACCTCGGAGAGGGGGCTCCGCGGGCACGCTCACCGCGCGGCGAGAAGATCACGGAGGCTCGGGGATGCGTCGCGCGGGGCGTCGACGGACGGCAATTGAGGATTCGGGCAAGTTCCCTGACCGCGAGCGCAGCCGGTCCTGTCCTCCATCTTCAACAAACCTTCATCAAACCAGCACCCCAGCGCTGTGGTACGGCGGCCACACTCGACTTGCACGGCAACGGAAGGGGCAGCCATGATGTGGGGGCTGAGCCAAATGAGCTGGGGCGGATGGATCGTCATGTCGCTGATCCTGCTGGGATTTTGGGCCTTGGTCGTGTATGGCATCGCCGCACTGTTTCATACCGATCGGCGCCTCGCCGAGCCTGGAACCGGAGCCGACGATCCGTTGCAGATCCTCGCGGCCCGATTTGCCCGCGGTGAGATCGACGCGGACGAGTATCAGGCTCGACGACGAGCACTGCACTCGACTCGCTGATCCGCCGCGCGGCTCTCTCGCGCACTCCATGTACAGCCAGGAGACATTCGTGATCGTTTCCTCTGCCGCAGTCGGCGCCGCAGACCTGGGAAGCCTAGCTGCACGCGGGCGCACGGGATCAGTCGGAATCCCGGTCACCGACCTTCCGAGGTGGTCCGCCGCCTCGAGGAACAACGCCGCGGATCGAATCCGGCGGCCGTGTCGGCGCAACCTAGTCTTTCCAACGCAGCGGAACTCCTGGACAGGGAGATGTGCACAGAACGCAGGCAGGCGTTCCGGCGCAGGGAGATTGCCGCAGCAACGGCGCGGCTGGCGGTCCACGCAGCCCGATGGTCTGAGTCCTCCCCCTCTCCCGCCGCCGGGACGCCCATCCGCGGAATCGACCTTCGGACCCAGCGCGTGTACGGCAATTACCCGTGTACGGCAATTACCCCTGCCACACCCCCGGTTACCTACGACAGTGACCACAAAGGGCTTCCTCGTCGCCAACGGCGACTTCCCTCGAGGCTCTGGGTCCGGCATTTTTTGGGAGCGTCGCCCGTGAGTACTGCAACACCGTCCCGCGCCGCCCACGCGGCGGAGAACATCGACTCGCGCTACCATCCGGCGGCCGGGCTGCGACGTCAGATCAACAAGGTCTTCCCCACTCACTGGTCCTTCCTGCTGGGTGAGATCGCCCTGTACAGCTTCGTG
>NZ_PCZU01000074.1:0-1389 GCF_002887785.1 Rhodococcus sp. ENV425 | reverse complement strand
GGTGCGGGATCAGGCGGGGACGTGGGCCTCGGCCCAGGCGTTGTAACCGCCGAGCAGGTCCGAGACGTTGTCGAAGCCCTGCGCCCGCAGCAGCGACGCGGCCACACTCGAACGCCACCCACCGGCGCAGTGCACCACGATCGGCTTGCCGGTCGGCACCTGCCCGAGCCGGGTCCGCAGCTGCGCCAACGGGATCGGCACCGCCCCCGGAATCACCCCGAACTCGCGTTCACCGGGATTACGGATGTCGACCAGCGTCACCGCATCGGCGGCGAGCAACTCGTCGAGCTGCGCGACGGTGGTCCGCGGCGCGGTCTGCACCAGATCCGCCAGCTCCGCCGGGAACACCCCGTCGTGATCGACGGTGAGATAACCGGCCGCGTTGTCCGACCCGATCCGGGCCAGCCGCACCGCCGCGTCCTGCTCCTCCCCCGGATAGGTGATCAACACGATCTTCTCCCCCACCTCGGCGACCATCCCGCCGGTCTCGGCGAACCGGCCGTCGAACCCGACGTTGACCGACCCACGCAGATGCCCCGCCGCGAAATCGTCCACACCGCGCGCATCGAGCACCCGGGTCCCGGCGGCCAGCTCCGCCCGCACCCGCGCCGGGCTCAGCTCCGGGATGGTGCGCCCCCGATCGAGCAGCGGATGCACGCTCTTGTTCAACCCGGCATCGACCGAGAAGTAGGCCGGCGCGGCCGGCTGCCCCTCGGTGACCAACGCCACGAACGCCTCCTCGCTCATCGGCTGCACCGACGGATTGCTCACCCGCTGCTCCCCGATCGTCGAGGTCAGCTCCGTCGACAGGTTCTTCCCGCACGACGAGCCGGCACCGTGCGCGGGCAGCACCGTGACCGCATCGGGCAGGGTCAGCAGCTTCTCGTGCACCGTGTGGTACATCGCCCGCGCCAGATCCTCGGTCGACGAATCCCCCAGATTCACCAGGTCCGGGCGACCCACATCACCGATGAACAACGAGTCCCCGGTCAGCACCGCGGCGGGGGTCGCCCCCGGATGCTCGCGCACCAGCACCGAGATCGACTCCCAGGTGTGCCCCGGGGTGGCCAGGATCTCGAGGTCCACCTCCCCGAGGGACAGGTGCTCCCCGTCGCGCAGCCGCCGGATCGGGTAGTCCGCCTCGGCGGCCTCCCCGAACCCGATCCACGCCCCGGTCGCCTCGAGCAGCTCCAGATGCCCGGAGACGAAATCCGCGTGGAAATGCGTGTTGATCACACCCTCGATGCGCAGCCCGTGCCGCGCGGCGTCGTCGAGGTACTCGGTGACATCGCGGCGCGGATCGACCACCACCGCCCGGCCGGTGCCCTCGTCACCGATCAGGTACGACGCGTGCGACAGGCACTCGATGTAGTACTGCTCGAGAATCAT
>NZ_PCZU01000009.1:0-12720 GCF_002887785.1 Rhodococcus sp. ENV425 | reverse complement strand
CGATCTCGTGCCATCCGCTCAGGCCCACCCGGGTGGGCCGCCGCTGCCCGAGCAGGCGATCGAGTTCCCGCCGGCCACCGGCCGGACGCGCGAGCCGGCCGGCGTCGAAGTCGGCGAGCAGGGCCGCGACCGTCTCCTTGGCGCACGCCTTGTTGGTTCCGATCACGCCGCTCGGACCGCGCTTGATCCACCCGGTGACGTACACGCCGGGTCCGGCGGCAGTGACCCGCCCGCCCTCGTTGGGGACGATCCCCCGTCGCTCGTCGAACGGCACTCCCGGGAGGGGGACCCCGCGGTAGCCGATCGAGCGCAGCACCAGCTGCGCGTCGAGGTGCAGGGCCTGCCCGGCGGGCCGGGCGACGAGCGCACCGTCGTCGCCGGCGATCAGGTCGTTGCGTACCGCGCGCAGTCCGGTGACCCGTTCGGTGCCCTCGATCTCGGTGGACGACACGAGATAGCGGAACACGATGCGCTTGTTCCCCGGCCGGGGCTCGCGGCGCGCGTACTCGCGCGCGAGCCGCATGCGCATCGCGACCGCCGGGTCGGCGGCGGCGAGCGCCGCGCTGGCGGGATCGAGCTCGAGCTCGGTCTCGTCGACGACGACGTCGACGCCGTTCAGATCGCCGAGGGCGAGGAACTCGGGGTTGCTGTAGGCCGCCTGGGCCGGACCGCGGCGGCCCAGCAGGACGACCTCGCGGATGTTGCTCCGGCGCAGCGCCTCGAGGGCGTGATCGGCGATGTCGGTGCGGGCCAGCTCGTCGACGTCCATGGTGAGGATGCGGGCGACGTCGAGGGCGACGTTGCCGTTGCCGACCACGACCGCGCGTTCGCCGGAGAGGTCGAAGACCCGGTCGGCGTAATCGGGGTGACCGTTGTACCAGGCGACGAACTCGGTGGCGGCGTGGCTGCCGGGAAGGTCCTCGCCGGCGATGCCGAGGTTGCGGTCGGCGGACGCCCCGGTCGCGTAGACGACGGCGTGGTGATGGGCGAGCAGCTCGGCGTGGTCGATGTCGCGGCCGACCTCGACGTCGAGGTGCAGGGCGAACGCGTCGCGGCGGAACGACCATTCGAACGACTCGGTGACGGCCTTGGTACCGGGGTGGTCGGGTGCGACACCGCTGCGGACGAGTCCCCAGGGGGTGGGGAGCCGGTCGAACATGTCCACCTCGACGTTCGAGCGCTCGAGCAGTTCCTGCGCGGCGTAACAGGCCGCCGGACCGGCACCGACGACCGCCACGCGCAGGGTGCCCTGCCCCCGCGGCGGGGCCGGGACGGGTGTCAGCGGGATCCAGTTCTCGGGCATCGGGTGCGCCGTGTAGTAGTCGGCGTTGATGTCCTTGAACCGGGCCTGAGCCTCGGTGAGCCGGTCCTCCGGGAAGATCGCCTCGACCGGGCATGCATCCGCGCACGCGCCGCAGTCGATGCAGGCCTGCGGGTCGATGTGCAGCATCTCGGTCTGCGCGAACTCCCGCTCCTCGGGCGTGGGATGGATGCAGTTCACCGGGCACACGGCGACGCAGCTCGCGTCGTTGCAGCACGTCTGGGTGATCACATAGGCCATGTCGTGTCCTCGAAGAGCCGGGACCGGATTTCATGTGACATCCGGTAACAGTTAACTCCACTGTAGCCTCGATGTCTCGCCCCTCGCAAGATTCGCTGCAGCCCTGCCCCGCAGCTGTCAGAATCGGCAGGGGCCGACGACGAGCAGGGGGACGAATGGGTTCGGACACGGCCGCGAAACCGGCACCGGAGAAGTCCGCGGCGGAGGACGCGCTGGCGCAGCCCCTCGGGGCCGCGCCCCCGCCCGACGACGCGTTCCGGTCCACGCGCACGGTGCGCACCGGCGACGTCGACAACCGGGAACGGCTCCGTCTCGACGGCGTGGCCCGCTACCTGCAGGACATCGGCACCGACAACCTCGACGCCGTCGACGCCACCGCCACCGACCCGCTGTGGATCGTGCGCCGCACCGTCGTCGACGTGCACCGGCCGGCCCGCTTCCGCGAACAACTCGAACTGCGCCGGTGGTGCGACGCCTTGTCCACGCGATGGGCCAACGTCCGCGTGCGGCTCGACGGCACCGGCGACGCCCTCATCGACACCTCGGCGTTCTGGATCAACATCGGGCCCACCAACGGGATGCCGGCCCGGATCAGCGACCGGCTCTGGGAACACATGGCCCGCCATGCGGAGGACACCCGGCTGCGATGGCGGGCATGGCTGCCGCCCACGCCGTCCGACGACGCCGACGCCGGCACGGCCTTCCCGCTACGGGCCACCGACATCGACCCGTTCGACCACGTCAACAACGCCGCCTACTGGCACGGCATCGAGGAGCACCTGGCCGGCCGGCCGGAGCTGCAGACCGCGCCGTACCGTGCGGTGATCGAGCACCTTCGACCGGTCGTCGCCGGCGACGCGCTGGTCCTGCGCGCCCGTCACGAGACCGACGCGCTGACCCTGTGGTTCACGGTCGGCGACGAGGTGCGCGCGGTGGCACGCGTCGGCCGCCGGTGACCCTGACCACCTAGGGTGAACCCATGACCCGCACCCTGATCCTGTTGCGGCACGGGAAGTCCGCGTACCCGGACGGCGTCGCCGATCACGAGCGCCCCCTTGCCCCACGGGGACGACGCGAGGCCGGCCTCGCCGGACGCTGGCTGCGGGCCCACCAGCCCCCGATCGACGCCGTGCTGTGCTCGAGCGCGACGCGCGCCCGCAAGACCCTGGCGGAGGCCGCCGTCGAGGTCCCCACGGAGATCCTCGACGACCTCTACGAGGCCACGCCGGGGAAGATCGTCGACGCGATCCGCCAGGTCCCGGACGACGTGTCGACCCTGCTCGTGGTGGGCCACGAGCCCGTCCTGTCCGCGACGACGCTGCTGCTCTCGGACGACCACGACTCGGATGCCGCCCGTCAGATCATCGAGAAGTTCCCGACCTCCGCGGTGGCGGTGCTGGCGGTGCGGGGGCCGTGGCACGACCTGGGCCCGCGTGGTGCGGCCCTGGTCGACTTCCACATCCCGCGCTGACCGGGACGCCGACCGGGAATCGCCCTACTCGGCCGCGGCGGCGAGCGCCTCGAGATAGGCGTCGATGCCCCACGTCAGCGACAGCACGGTCGGCGGCGACACAGCGGCGATGAGCTCGGTGCCGTTGACCTTCGCGACCCGACCGTCGGTCACCTGCCCCATGGTCCGCGCCCACGGCTGGGCGAGCGTGCGCTCCTGGGCCGCGGCGTCGTCGGCGTAGGAGAGCAGGATGTCGCTGGTGAGCTTGCCGGCCTCCTCGAAGCTGAGGGTGAAGTAGAAGCTGGACTCGTCGGTGCTCAGCTCGGCCACGCTGGGTGCGCTCACCAGACCGAGGTCGGTGAGGAACTCCACGCGCGAGTCGGCCGGCTTGTAGACGTAGAAGGTGTCGCCGGTGTCCCAGACCGCGGCGACGGTCCTGCCCCGCAGCTGCGGATAGGCTGCCGCCTTCTCCGCGATGGTGGCCTCGGTGTCGGCGATCAGCCGGGCCGCCTCGCCGGATCTGCCGAGCGCCTGCCCGACGGTGGCGACGACGTCGCGCCACGGGGTGGCCCACGGCTCGTCCGGGTACGCGACGGTCGGCGCGATCCGGCTCAGCGTCTCGTACTGCTCCCGGGTGAGCCCGGAGTAGTTGGCGAGAATGACGTCCGGCCGCGCCGCCGCGATCTGCTCCACCGGCACGTCCGTGCCGTCGTTCGGCAGGACGGCCGGTGTCTCGGCGCCCAGCTCGGCGAGCCGGTCCCCGATCCACGGCAGCACCCCCTGCGCGTCGCCGCCGTAGGACTGGGCCGGGATGGCAACGGGCACGACGCCGAGCGCGAGCGCGGCGTCGGTGCTGCCGAAGCCCCACGTGACCACCCGCTCGGGTTCGCCGTCGAGCGTCGTGCTGCCGAGGGCGTGTTCGATCGTGACCGGGAACGCGCCTCCGGCCGCGGACGACGACTCGCCGGCCTCGTCGCTCCCCGACGAGCACGCGGTCAGGACGAACGTGAGAGCGAGTCCGGCTGCGGCGAGCAGCCTCGGGATTCGGGTCGACGGCACAGGCGTTCCCTTCGGGTTGTTAGGAGTGCCTACCCAAACTAGCTGACGACCGGCGCGGCCGTGACGCCCACCCCGGAAACCAGGAAGGCCCCGCCCCCGAAGAGAAGAGGGCGGGACCTTCGTGGCCACGGCAGAGAGCCGGGCCGCAGCCGGTTTCCCGGCCGCGGCGACGGATCTACCGGTAGTCGCTGGAGTAACCGTAATCGTCGAGCGGAACCGCAGCGCCGGTGTTCTGGCCGAAGCCCTCCGGCGAGTAGTACTGATCCTCGTAGGACGGGATCGCGTACGCGGCCGCGCGGGCCTCCTCGGTCGGCTGCACCTGGATGTTCCGGTACCGGTTGATGCCGGTGCCGGCCGGGATCAGCTTGCCGATGATCACGTTCTCCTTCAGACCGATCAGCTTGTCCGAGCGGCAGTTGATCGCCGCGTCGGTCAGCACGCGAGTGGTCTCCTGGAACGACGCCGCCGACAGCCACGAATCGGTGGCCAGCGACGCCTTGGTGATACCCATGAGCACGGGACGACCGGCAGCCGGCTCGCCGCCCTCGGCGACGACCCGCCGGTTGGAGGCCTCGAACTCGCTGCGCTCGACCAGCGAACCGGGCAGGAACTCCGTCGAACCCGAGTCGATGATCGTGACGCGACGCAGCATCTGGCGCACGATGACCTCGATGTGCTTGTCGTGGATCGACACACCCTGGCTGCGGTACACCTCCTGAACCTCGTTCACGAGGTGGACCTGCACCTGACGCGGACCCATGACACGCAGCACCTCGTGCGGATCGGCAGCACCCTCGAGGAGCTGCTGACCGACCTCCACGTGGTCGCCGTCGGCGAGGATGCCCTCGGTGCCGTTCGCCTTGCGGATCACGTGCAGACGCTGACGCTTCGACAGCTTGTCGTACACGACCTCCTCGCCGCCGTCGTCCGGGACGATGGTGATCTTGTAGAAGCGGTCGTCGTCCTCGAGGCGCACGCGGCCGGAGACGTCGGCGATGGGCGCCTTGCCCTTCGGGACGCGGGCCTCGAAGAGCTCCTGCACTCGCGGCAGACCGCCGGTGATGTCCTCACCGACGCCACCCTGGTGGAACGTACGCATCGTCAGCTGCGTACCGGGCTCACCGATCGACTGCGCGGCGACGATACCGACGGCCTCGCCGATGTCGACGAGCTTGCCGGTCGCCATCGAGCGGCCGTAGCAGGTGGCGCACACGCCGGTGCCGGTGTCGCAGGTCAGCACGGAGCGGACCTTGACCTTCCGGATGCCGGCGGCCAGCAGGGCCTCGATCGCCGGGTCGCCGAGGTCGCTGCCCCGGGTGACGACGACGTTGCCGTCCGCGTCGACCGCATCGGTGGCCAGCGTACGGGCGTACGTGCTGGTCTCGATGTGGGCGTCGCGCACCAGGCGGCCGGTCTCGTTGCCCGCGCCGTCGCGCTCGGGCTCGGCGATGACCATCTCGATACCGCGCGGGGTGCCGCAGTCGGTCTCGCGGACGATGACGTCCTGCGACACGTCGACCAGACGACGGGTCAGGTAACCCGAGTCGGCGGTACGGAGCGCGGTGTCGGCCAGACCCTTACGGGCACCGTGGGTGTTGATGAAGTACTCGAGCACGGTCAGGCCCTCACGGAACGAGGACTTGATCGGGCGCGGGATGAACTCACCCTTCGGGTTCGTCACCAGACCCTTCATGCCCGCGAGCGAGCGGATCTGGGTCATGTTGCCCGCGGCGCCGGACTTCACGATCGTCGGGATCGGGTTGTCGTCCGGGTAGTGCGCCTCCATGGCCTGACCGACCTCTTCGGTCGCCTCCTGCCACAGCTTGACGAGCGAGTCGCGCCGCTCCTCCTTCGAGAGGGCACCACGAGCGAACTTGCGCTCGAGCTGATCCGCGGACGCTTCGTAGCGCTCGAGGATCTCCTTCTTCTCCGGCGGCACCAGCACGTCGGCCATCGACACGGTGACACCCGAACGAGTGGCCCAGTAGAAGCCGGCGTCCTTGAGCTTGTCGACGGTCTGCGCGACGACGATCATCGGGTAGCGCTCGGCCAGATCGTTGATGATCGCGGCCTGACGCTTCTTCGGCATGACGTCGTTGACGAAGCCGTAGTTCACCGGCAGCAGCTCGTTGAACAGCACGCGACCGAGCGTGGTCTGCACGGTCCAGCCGTCACCGTAGTTCCAGCCGTCGGGGAACAGCTCGGCCTCGACGTCCTTCGGCGGGCGCTGCCGCGTCAGGCGCACCTTGATCGGGGCCTGCACCGAGAGCACGCCGCGGTCGACGGCCATGATGGCCTCGGCCGGGGACGAGTACACGCCCTGCTCCGGCTCGTCGTCGGTGGCGGGCCGGTACGCGCCCGGCGCGTCCTCGACCAGGCGGGTCAGGTGGAACAGACCGGTCACCATGTCCAGACGCGGCATGGCGAGCGGACGACCCGACGCCGGCGACAGGATGTTGTTCGACGACAGCATCAGCACGCGGGCCTCGGCCTGCGCCTCCGCGGACAGCGGCAGGTGCACGGCCATCTGGTCACCGTCGAAGTCGGCGTTGAACGCCTCACACACGAGCGGGTGCAGCTGGATGGCCTTGCCCTCGACGAGCTGCGGCTCGAACGCCTGGATACCGAGGCGGTGCAGCGTGGGAGCACGGTTGAGCAGCACGGGGTGCTCGTTGATGACCTCTTCGAGGACGTCCCACACCTGCGGGCGCTGCCGCTCGACCATGCGCTTCGCGGACTTGATGTTCTGCGCGTGGTTCAGGTCGACCAGGCGCTTCATCACGAACGGCTTGAACAGCTCGAGCGCCATCAGCTTCGGCAGACCGCACTGGTGCAGCTTGAGCTGCGGGCCGACGACGATGACCGAACGGCCGGAGTAGTCGACGCGCTTGCCGAGCAGGTTCTGACGGAACCGGCCCTGCTTGCCCTTGAGGAGGTCGGACAGCGACTTCAGCGGACGGTTGCCCGGGCCGGTGACCGGCCGGCCACGACGGCCGTTGTCGAACAGCGCGTCCACGGACTCCTGCAGCATCCGCTTCTCGTTGTTGACGATGATCTCGGGGGCGCCGAGGTCGATCAGTCGCTTGAGGCGGTTGTTGCGGTTGATGACGCGGCGGTACAGGTCGTTCAGGTCGGAGGTCGCGAAGCGGCCACCGTCGAGCTGCACCATCGGACGCAGCTCCGGCGGGATCACCGGCACCGCATCGAGAACCATGCCCATGGGCGAGTTACCGGACTGCTGGAACGCCGCGACGACCTTCAGTCGCTTCAGGGCGCGCAGCTTCTTCTGGCCCTTGCCGCTGCGGATGGTCTCGCGCAGCGACTCGGCCTCGGCGTCGATGTCGAAGTTCTCGATGAGCTTCTGGATCGACTCGGCACCCATCGCGCCGGTGAAGTACTCACCGTAGCGGTCCTGCAGCTCGCGGTAGAGCAGCTCGTCGACGATCAGGTCCTTCGGCTTGAGCTTGGTGAAGGTGTTCCAGATCTCCTCGAGCCGGTCCAGCTCACGCTGGGCGCGGTCGCGCAGCTGACGCATCTCGCGCTCGCCGCCGTCCTTGACCTTGCGGCGGACGTCGGACTTGGCACCCTCCGCCTCGAGCTCGGCCAGGTCGGCCTCGAGCTTCTGCGCGCGGGCCTCGAGGTCGGCGTCGCGCTGATCGGCGACGGACTTCTTCTCGACCTCCATCTCGGCCTCGAGGGTCGAGAGCTCGTTGTGGCGCAGCTCGTCGTCCACCGCCGTGATGACGTACGCGGCGAAGTAGATGATCTTCTCGAGATCCTTCGGCGCCAGGTCGAGCAGGTAGCCGAGGCGGCTCGGCACACCCTTGAAGTACCAGATGTGCGTGACCGGCGCGGCGAGCTCGATGTGGCCCATGCGCTCACGACGCACCTTGGCGCGAGTGACCTCGACGCCGCAGCGCTCACAGATGATGCCCTTGAAGCGGACACGCTTGTACTTGCCGCAGTAGCACTCCCAGTCCCGGGTGGGGCCGAAGATCTTCTCGCAGAAGAGGCCGTCCTTCTCGGGCTTGAGCGTGCGGTAGTTGATGGTCTCCGGCTTCTTGACCTCGCCGTACGACCAGTTGCGGATGTCCTCCGCAGTGGCCAGGCCGATGCGGAGTTCATCGAAGAAGTTGACGTCGAGCACGTAACTTCCTTTCCCCTTTACGGGTTTTGTTGCTGCTAGTTGTCGCTATCACTGCCGGGGCCCGATGAGATACGCGCCGGCTGAGCGGGGCGTATCTCATCGGGTCGGCTCCTAGTTCGCGAGGTCGTCGACCGTGGCCGACTCGTTGCGGGAAAGGTTGATGCCCAGGTTGGCCGCCGCCCGCTCGAGGTCCTCGTCGTCGCCGTCGGCCATCGCGATGGCCGCGCCGTCGCTGGACAGCACCTCCACGTTCAGGCACAGCGACTGGAGCTCCTTGAGGAGCACCTTGAAGGACTCGGGGATGCCCGGCTCCGGGATGTTCTCGCCCTTCACGATGGCCTCGTAGACCTTCACGCGGCCCACCACGTCGTCCGACTTGATGGTGAGCAGCTCCTGCAGCGTGTATGCCGCACCGTAGGCCTGCATGGCCCAGCACTCCATCTCACCGAAGCGCTGGCCACCGAACTGCGCCTTACCACCGAGCGGCTGCTGGGTGATCATCGAGTACGGGCCGGTCGAACGCGCGTGGATCTTGTCGTCGACCAGGTGGTGCAGCTTGATGATGTACATGTAGCCGACCGACACCGGGTACGGGAACGGCTCGCCGGAGCGACCGTCGAACAGCGTCGCCTTGCCGTCGGGGCCGACCATGACCTCGCCGTCGCGGTTCGGCAGCGTGGAGCCCAGCAGGCCCGTCAGCTCGTCCTCGCGGGCACCGTCGAACACCGGGGTGGCGATGTTGGTGTTCGGCTCGGCGGCGAGCATGTCGTCGGACAGGTTCTTCGCCCACTCCGGACGCTCGCCGTCCCCGGCCACCTGGACGTTCCAGCCGGCCTTGCCGATCCAGCCGAGATGCGTCTCGAGGATCTGGCCGATGTTCATACGACGCGGAACACCGTGGGTGTTGAGGATGATGTCGACCGGGGTGCCGTCGGGCAGGAACGGCATGTCCTCCTGCGGGAGGATCTTGCCGATGACGCCCTTGTTGCCGTGCCGGCCGGCGAGCTTGTCGCCGTCCTGGATCTTGCGCTTCTGCGCCACGTACACGCGGACCAGCTCGTTGACACCCGGGGGCAGATCGTCGTCGTCCTCGCGCGAGAACACGCGGACGCCGATGACCTTGCCGGTCTCGCCGTGCGGCACCTTCAGCGACGTGTCGCGCACCTCGCGGGCCTTCTCGCCGAAGATCGCGCGCAGCAGCCGCTCCTCGGGGGTCAGCTCGGTCTCGCCCTTCGGGGTGACCTTGCCGACGAGGATGTCGCCGTCGCGCACCTCGGCACCGATGCGCACGATGCCGCGCTCGTCGAGGTCCGCGAGGACCTCGTCGGAGACGTTGGGGATGTCGCGGGTGATCTCCTCGGCACCGAGCTTGGTGTCGCGGGCGTCGATCTCGTGCTCCTCGATGTGGATCGAGGTGAGCACGTCCTCCTCCACGAGGCGCTGCGACAGGATGATCGCGTCCTCGTAGTTGTGGCCTTCCCACGGCATGATCGCCACGAGCAGGTTCTTGCCGAGCGCCATCTCACCGTTCTCGGTGCAGGGGCCGTCGGCGAGGACCTGGCCGGACTCGACGCGCTGGCCCTCGTCCACGATCGGCCGCTGGTTCGAGCAGGTGCCCTGGTTCGAGCGGTCGAACTTGCGCAGCCGGTAGGTGCGACGGGTGCCGTCGTCGGCCATCACGGTGATGAAGTCGGCCGAGACCTCCTCGATCACGCCCGACTTCTCGGTGACGACGACGTCGCCGGCATCGACGGCGGCACGCAGCTCCATGCCGGTACCGACGACCGGGGCCTCGTTGCGCACCAGCGGCACGGCCTGACGCTGCATGTTCGCACCCATGAGGGCACGGTTGGCGTCGTCGTGCTCGAGGAACGGGATCATGGCCGTGGCCACCGACACCATCTGCCGCGGCGAGACGTCCATGTAGTCGACCTCGGTCGCCGCGACGAACTCGACCTCGCCGCCCTTCTTGCGGACGAGGACGCGCTCCTCGGTGAAGCGGCCGTCGGCGTCGACCGGCGAGTTGGCCTGCGCCACGACGTGGCGGTCCTCCTCGTCGGCGGTCAGGTAGTCGACCTGGTCGGTGACGATGCCGCCCTCGACCTTGCGGTACGGGGTCTCGATGAAACCGAACGGGTTGACCCGCGCGTACACCGACAGGGAGCCGATCAGGCCGATGTTCGGGCCTTCCGGCGTCTCGATCGGGCACATGCGGCCGTAGTGCGAGTGGTGGACGTCGCGGACCTCGAGGCCGGCCCGCTCACGGGACAGACCACCGGGGCCGAGCGCCGAGAGGCGGCGCTTGTGGGTCAGGCCCGACAGCGGGTTGTTCTGGTCCATGAACTGCGACAGCTGGGAGGTTCCGAAGAACTCCTTGATCGCGGCCACGACGGGACGGATGTTGATCAGCGTCTGCGGCGTGATGGCCTCGACGTCCTGGGTGGTCATCCGCTCGCGGACGACGCGCTCCATGCGGGACAGGCCGACGCGGATCTGGTTCTGGATGAGCTCGCCGACGGTGCGCAGGCGACGGTTGCCGAAGTGGTCGATGTCGTCGACCTCGACGGGAACCTCGACGCCGCCGGGCGCCGTCATGGTGGTCTCGCTCGCGTGCAGGCGCACCAGGTACTCGATCGTGGCGACGATGTCTTCCTCGGTGAGGGTCGACGCCTCGATCGGCTGGCCGGCGTTCAGGCCCAGCTTCTTGTTGATCTTGTAACGTCCCACGCGCGCCAGGTCGTAGCGCTTGTCCTTGAAGAAGAGGTTCTCCAGCAGGGTCTGCGCGCTCTCCTTGGTGGGCGGCTCGCCCGGGCGCAGCTTGCGGTAGATGTCGAGCAGCGCCTCGTCGGTGCCGGCCGTGTTGTCCTTCTCGAGGGTGGACATCATGATCTCGGAGAAGCCGAAGCGCTCGACGATCTGCTCGTTGGTCCAGCCGAGGGCCTTGAGCAGCACGGTGACCGGCTGGCGGCGCTTGCGGTCGATCCGCACGCCGACGGTGTCGCGCTTGTCGACGTCGAACTCGAGCCACGCGCCGCGGCCCGGGATCACCTTGACGCTGTGCAGGTCCTTCTCGGTGCTCTTGTCGACCGCGCGGTCGAAGTACACGCCCGGGGAGCGCACCAGCTGCGAGACGACGACACGCTCGGTGCCGTTGATGATGAAGGTGCCCTTGTCGGTCATCATCGGGAAGTCACCCATGAAGACCGTCTGGCTCTTGATCTCGCCGGTGTTGTTGTTGATGAACTCGGCAGTGACGAACAGCGGCGCCGCGTACGTCATGTCCTTGTCCTTGCACTCCTCGACCGAGGCCTTGACCTCGTCGAAGCGCGGATCGGAGAAGGACAGGGACATCGACCCGGAGAAGTCCTCGATCGGAGAGAGCTCCGCCAGGATCTCCTCGAGGCCACCGACGACGGGGCCGTCACCGCGCTCGGCAGCGAGCGCGCGCCAGCGCTCCGAGCCGATCAGCCATTCGAAGGAATCTGTCTGTAGATCGAGGAGCCCAGGGACTTCGAGAGGTTCGCGAATCTTCGCGAACGACACCCTCTTCGGGGCTCCGGGGATTCCGGCAACTGCCTTGGTCTGGCTAGAGACTGCCAAGATGCGTCCTTCCAGCACCTCACGCGGGCCGCTCCAACCGGTGCGACCGCCGCTGTACCTGCTTCTTCATGTGGGGCGTTATCGCTGGTCGCAACCCGAACGACAACCCCACCACGAAGTCGGCGGAACGAGCCCCGAAGGGCAACGCTCCCGGCGATGCGGTCGAAGGATGGACAGGAGGCAGCCAGCGCAAAGTCCGAACTTACACCCAAAAGTCGCAGATGTCGAGCGACGGCACGAAAAGAAGCGCCCGACCCCGGGCGCCCAGGACGCGTATTCGTGCGTGCGTACCGATAGAGTGACCGCTCACGCCGCCCGCGTCAAGAGCAACCAGGCCGATTGTCCCGTCGGAACGTCCGTCACCGGTCCCGGATCTCGGAGACCAGCCACTTGCCGTCGATCCTCTCCATCCGCACCAGCAGCGGCGCCGACGCACTGCCCTGGGCGACCGCGTCGCCCGTCGCGCTGACGCTGATGAACGCCGCGACCTCGGCGCGGTCGTCGTCGAGCATCGACGCACCGATGTGGTCGATCCGCACCTCCGTCGCGGTGTGCGTCTGCACCGCGGCCTGCTTGGTGACCTCCGCGGTCAGGTCGAACTCCTCCCGCATCGGCGGGGTGAGGACCTCGCGGATCTCGGCGAAGTCCTGGTCGATCGTCTCGTGGTTGTAGCCGTGCATCGTCTCGATCGCATGGCCGGCGGCAGCGGTGACCTCCGCCGTCGCGGCGCTGTCGACCCACGCCTCGTTGCTCACCGTCGCACCGGGACGGGCGGCAGCGACCGCGGCGAACGCACCGAGTGCGACCGCGGCACCGCCGAGGATCGCCACCGGGCGCCAGCTGCCGCGCGCGACGGTGCCGCCGGGCTGCTCCCCCGGCTCCCGCTCCGCTCCGGCGTCCTCG
>NZ_PCZU01000073.1:0-6638 GCF_002887785.1 Rhodococcus sp. ENV425 | reverse complement strand
CCGCGGTCGCCGGGGACGAGGGCTGAGCGGTGTGCCTCGGCATCCCGGGACGGGTGATCCGGCGGCTCGACGGCTACGCCGGGCAGCTCGCCCTCGTCGACGTGGCCGGCGAGGAGCGCAAGGTGAACGTCGGCATGCTCGACGACCCGGACCTCGCGCCCGGCGACTGGATCGTCATCCACATGGGCTTCGCGATGGATCGGGTCGACGAGGCCGGCGCGCGGCGCGCGATGGAAGGGCTCGAACTGATGGGACGGCCCCGGGACGAACCGGGAGCGGCGCCGTGATCCCCGTGGCCGAGCGACGGCGCCTGGTGGTGCGTGGCGTGGTGCAGGGCGTCGGCTTCCGGCCGTTCGTCGCCGGGCTGGCCCGCGAGTTGCGCCTGGGCGGGTACTGCGGCAACGACGACTCCGGGGTGTTCCTCGAGATCGAGGGTGCCGCCGCGGATCTGGACGAGTTCACCCGCCGCCTGCGCGACGACGCACCGCCGCTGGCCGTGCTCGTCGACGTGGCCACCGCCCCGCGAATGCCGCGCGGCGAGGACGACTTCCGCATCGTCGAGAGTCACCACGCGGACGGGGCGCGCACCCTGGTCCCGCCGGACGTGGCGACGTGCGCCGACTGCCTGCGCGAGCTGAACGATCCCGCCGACCGGCGCTACCGGCATCCCTTCGTCAACTGCACCCACTGCGGGCCCCGCTACACCGTGATCACCGACCTGCCGTACGACCGGCCGGCGACGACCATGGCCCGGTTCCCCCTGTGCCCGAGTTGCGCCCGCGAATACACCGATCCCACGGACCGCCGCTACCACGCCCAGCCGATCTGCTGCCCGGACTGCGGGCCGCGGATCTTCGCCGTACGCGACGGCCGCCGGATCGACGGGGACGCGGAGGTGCTGGCCACGGTGCAGGCGGCGCTCGCCGCCGGGGACATCGTGGCGGTCAAGGGACTCGGCGGCTTCCATCTCGTGTGCGATGCCACGAACCCCACCGCGGTGAACCGGCTGCGGGAGCGGAAACACCGGCCGGACAAGCCGTTCGCCGTGATGGCGCCGGACGTCGCGGCCGTCGCCGCGGTGTGCCTGCTGTCCGCGGCCGAGCAGGCCGTGCTCACCGCGCCGGCCCGGCCGATCGTGTTGCTGCGGGCCCGTCCCGGCGCGGCCGTCGCCGACGCGGTCGCACCCGGACTCGACGAGCTCGGGGTGATGCTGCCGTACACGCCGCTGCACCACCTGTTGTTCGCGCCGGTGCCCGGGCACGGGAACGATGTGCCGCGGCTGCTGGTGGCGACGTCGGGAAACCTGTCCGGTGAGCCTCTCTGCTTCCGCAACGACGATGCCCTGGCCCGGCTCGGCGGCATCGCCGATCTGTTCCTGATGCACGACCGGGACATCGCGGTGCCGTGCGAGGACTCGGTGGTCGCGGTCGCCGACGGCGTGGAACTGCCGCTGCGGCGCTCCCGGGGATTTGCGCCGATGCCGGTGCTGCTCGGCGGCGCGGCGCCGGTGGTCCTCGCGGTCGGCGCCGAGGTGAAGAACACCTTCTGCCTGACCCGGCAGGACTACGCCTTCTGTTCGGCGCATCTCGGGGACATGGGCACGGTGGAGAGCCGGCGCGCCTTCGAGGCGTCGGTCGCGCAGCTGACCGCCCTGCACCGCGTCACCCCCGAGGTGGTGGTGGCCGACGCGCATCCCGGCTACGCGACCCGGGAGTGGGCCGAACGCTACTGCGAGGACCACGACGTCGAGCTGCGCGCAGTGCAACACCACCACGCGCACGTCGCGTCCCTGCTCGCCGAGCATCGCCGGCTCGGTACCCCCGTGCTGGGGATCGCGTTCGACGGCACCGGATACGGCTGCGACCGCACCGTCTGGGGCGGGGAGCTGCTGCTGGTGGGAACGGATCCCTGCGACGCCCGGCGCGCCGGGCACCTGCGGTCGTTCCCGCTGCCCGGCGGCGACGTCGCCGTGCGCACCCCGGCCCGGGTCGCGCTGGCCGTGCTGCGGGAGGCCGGCATCGAGGAGATCGAGGACCTGCCGTGCGTGAGCGCGCTCGGTGCCGCCGAACGCGCCCTGGTGGACTCGCAGCTGGCGTCGGGCGTCGGCTGCGTGCGCACCACCAGCGCCGGCCGGCTGTTCGACGCGGTGGCCTCCGTGCTGGGGGTGCGGCACCGGATCAGCTACGAGGCGCAGGCCGCGATCGAACTCGAGGTGCTGGCGCGCACCGCCACGGATGCCGCGCCGGTACATTCGTCGCTGCGGGGGGACGAGCTGGACTGGGCCGGCACGCTGGCCTGCCTCGTCGCCGGCGTCCGGCTCGGGGTCCCCGCCGCGGACCTCGCGGCGGGCTTCCACCGTGCGCTGGCATCGGCAACAGTGCGGTTGGCGGCCCGGATCGCCGATGCGGCGGAGGTACGCACCATCGGCCTGACGGGCGGCGTGTTCCAGAATCGGCTCCTGCTGGGCATGGTCCGAACTATGCTGCAGGACAGAGGGTTCGAGGTGCTGACACACAGGCGGGTGCCGCCGAACGACGGTGGCCTGTCGCTGGGGCAGGCCGCGCTCGGTGCCGCGTTCGCACGCGGCCGGGCCGTGGACCCTGCCGGGACGGGACGAGCGCGATGACATCGACACACGACACCGAGCCGATCGGCGCGGAACTCGCCGCCGACCTCGCCGCGACGGCGCTGAGCCTGGCCCGCCGGTTCCATGCCGGGGCGACCCTGTGGGTGGTGTCCCCGCAGTGGGAGCCGCACGCCCATCACGTGGCAGTCGAGTTCGTGCACCCCGTGATCATGGGTAAACGGGCGTTGCCGTCGGTGTCGCTCGTGGAGCCGGACCCGGTCGCCCAGTGCCGGGTCGCCGCCCGCCCCGGCGACGTCATCCTGGCGGTCGCCTCCGCCGATCAGCCGGCCGTGCGCGAGATCGCCCGGCGCGCACCCGCGTGGGGCACCGACACCATCTGGATCGGCTCCGGTCCGCGGCCCGCGCCCGGTGCGGCCACCCACGTGCTGTGGGTGGACTCGGACGATCCGATGGTGCCCGCCACCGGGCGGTTCGTCCTGCTGTACCACCTGCTGTGGGAACTGACGCACGTGTGCTTCGAGCATCCAGGCCTGCTCGCCGACCCGGGCTGCACCGACGAGGTGTGCGTGACCTGCAGCGACGAGGGCCGGCTCGGCGAGGTGATGTGGCCGGCCGACGACACCGGCGCCGCGCCGGTGCGGACCGCGGCCGGCCGGGAACGGGTCGACGTCTCCCTCCTCGGCGACGTCGCGCCCGGCGACCTGGTGCTGGTGCACGGCGGCATCGCCCTCACCAGACTCGACGCGCCGGAACTCGATGCTGGGGCACTCGATGAGGGGGAACGGCTGTGAGCACCGAACCGGACGGCACCGACTTCCTGTACCCGTTCATCGATGCGCAGGAGCACGACGCCACCGCCCTGTTGCGCGACCTTGCGGAATCGGCCCGCGGCAAGGCGGCCGACAGCGCGCGTCTGCAACGGGCTTCGCTGGACGAATGGGGCCAGGACCTCGTCGCGGCGGGGCAGCGCATGGCCGAGCGCTTCGCTCGCGGCGGCCGGCTCTACACCTTCGGCAACGGCGGCAGCTCCACCGACGCGGCGACCCTGGCGACGCTGTTCAGCCGGCCGGCCCGGGGACGGCCGGTGCCGGCCTGGTCGCTCGCCGCGGACCAGGCGGTGGTGACGGCGCTCGGCAACGACGTCGGATTCGAGCTGATCTTCTCGCGGCAGATCATCGCGCACGCGCACGGCGACGACGTCGCGATCGCCCTGTCCACGTCCGGCAACTCCGACGACCTGATGACGGCGCTGGCGGAGGCGCGGCGGCGGGGACTGCTCACCATCGGATTCGCGGGGCACGACGGCGGCCGGATGGCCGCCACCGACGATCTCGACTTCTGCTTCACCATCCGCTCGCAGAGCATCCACCGGATCCAGGAGAGCCACGCCCTGATCGGGTACCGGCTGTGGTCGGCCGCGCAGGAACACCTGGCGCGCGCGGAATCGGCGACGGGAGGCGGACGGTGAGCACATCGGCCGAACGCGAGGACCGGGTCCTCGAACGGATCGAGGCGTTCCGGCGGCGCCGGCCGCGCCTGCGCGACACCGTGATCTCCCTCTCGCACGGCGCCGGGGGCAAGGCGTCCGCGGCACTGGTGGATTCGGTGTTCGTCGAGGCCTTCCGTAACACCGAACTCGAGCAGCTCGGCGACGCCGCCACCGTGCGCCTCGACTCCGGGGAGAGACTGTCGTTCTCGACGGACTCGTTCGTCGTCAAGCCGCTGTCGTTTCCGGGCGGCTCGATCGGGCACCTCGCCGTGCACGGCACGGTCAACGACCTCGCCGTGTCGGGCGCGCGGCCGCGGTGGCTGTCCGCGGCGTTCGTCATCGAGGAGGGCTTCGAGATCGCGCGGCTGCGCGAGATCGTCGCCGACATGGCTGCGGCCGCCACCCGGTCCGGGGTCGAGATCGTCACCGGCGACACCAAGGTGGTGGGCCGGGGCGCCGCCGACGGTCTCTACATCAGCACCGCCGGGGTCGGCCTGGTTCCCGCCGGGCGCCGCCTCGGGGCCGACCTGGTGCGCCCCGGCGACCGCGTGCTGATCTCGGGGACGCTCGGCGACCACGGCATGGCGGTGCTGCTGGCCCGCGGCGACCTGGCGATCGAAGCGGACATCGCCTCCGACACGGCGCCGGTGCACGAGCTGGTGGCGGCCCTGCTCGCAGCCGCGCCGTCGACCCGGTGGATGCGTGACCCCACCCGCGGTGGCGTCGGTACCGTCTGCAACGAGCTGGCGCAGGCCACCGGCTTGGCGGTGGTGCTCGACGAGGCCGCGCTGCCGATCCGGCCGACGGTGACCGGGGCGTGCGACATGCTCGGCATCGAGCCGCTGTACGTCGCCAACGAGGGCAAGTTCGTCGCGGTCGTCGCCCCGGACGAGGCGGACGCCGCCCTCGCCGCACTGCGGGCGTGCCCCGGCGGCGGCGACGCCGCGGAGATCGGGGAGATCCTGGCCGAACCGGAGGGCATCGTCGCGTTGCGTACCGCGTTCGGGGGCAGCCGGATCGTGGACATGCTCGTGGGCGATCCGCTGCCCCGGATCTGCTGAGGTGAGGAGAGACGCAATGTGCCTGGGAATTCCCGGCCGGGTGGTCGACATGGTCGACCCCGCCCAGCATCTGGCGAAGGTGGACGTCAACGGCGTGCAACGCGCCATCAGCGTCCGGCTGCTCGCCGGCACCGGCCTGCAGGTCGGGGACTGGGTGCTGGTGCACGTCGGCTTTGCGATGGCCCGGATCGACGAGGACGAGGCGAAGCTGACCCTCGATCAGGTGCGGAAGATGGGCGCCGACTACGTCAACGAGATCGAAGCCTTCAACGCGTCCGAGATCGCGTGAGCACCGGATGAAAGGCGGAGCAGGATCATGAAATTCGTCGACGAGTTCCGCGACCCCGCCGCGGCGCGCGCCCTGGTGGCCTCGATCACCGACCTCGCCGCCGGGGAGGAGTTCAAGTTCATGGAGGTGTGCGGCGGCCACACCCACACCATCTACCGGCACGGCATCGAACATCTGCTGCCCGCGTCGGTGGAGCTGGTGCACGGCCCCGGCTGTCCGGTGTGCGTGATCCCCATGGGCCGCATCGACGACGCCATGTGGCTGGCCGAGCAACCGAACGTGGTGTTCACGACGTTCGGAGACATGATGCGGGTGCCCGGCTCGCGCGGGAACCTGCTCGAGGCCAAGGCCCGCGGCGCCGACGTCCGATTCGTGTATTCCCCGCTGGACGCCCTGAAGATCGCGGTGGACCACCCGGACCGGCATGTGGTGTTCTTCGCCGTCGGATTCGAGACCACCGCCCCGTCCACGGCGGTGACGCTCGTGCGGGCGAGACAGCTCGGCCTGAGCAACTTCACGGTGTTCTGCAACCACGTGACGATCGTGCCGCCGATCAAGGCGATCCTCGAGTCGCCGGATCTGCGGCTCTCGGGATTCCTCGGACCGGGGCACGTGTCGACCGTGGTGGGACTGCGTCCCTACCGCTTCGTCCCCGCCGTGTACGGAAAACCGATCGTGGTGGCCGGATTCGAGCCGCTCGACATCCTCGCCTCGGTGCACATGCTGCTGCGGCAGATCCGGGACGGCCGGTGCGAGGTGGAGAACCAGTACAGCCGGGTGGTGCGGCCCGAAGGAAACGTGCAGGCACTACGGCTGATGGCGCAGACGTTCGCGCTACGGCCGCACTTCGAGTGGCGCGGCCTCGGATTCATCTCGCAGAGCGCGCTCGGCATCCACCCCGACTACGCGGATTTCGACGCCGAGCAGCGGTTCTCGATGCCCGGCCTGCGCGTCGCCGACCCGAAGGCATGTCAGTGTGGCGAGGTGCTCAAGGGCGTCATCAAGCCGTGGGAGTGCAAGGTCTTCGGCACGGCGTGCACGCCGGAGACCCCCATCGGCACCTGCATGGTGTCACCGGAGGGGGCGTGTGCCGCCTACTACAACTTCGGCCGGCTGCACCGGGACACCGCGGCGCTGGTGGGGCAACGCGGAACGGCCTGATCCGTGGCGGTGGTGACGGAGGGGGCAGTGGTGACGGAGGGGCAGTGGTGA
>NZ_PCZU01000072.1:0-3909 GCF_002887785.1 Rhodococcus sp. ENV425 | reverse complement strand
TGCCGGATCGACCGGGCGGTCGCCGCGCGCAGCACCGTGTCCCGCGCGCGCCCGCGCAGCCCGGTGCCTGCGGCGAGACCGCTGCCGATGGGGGGCAGCCCCCGCGAGGGCAGATACAGCGGATGGGGCGACAGCTCCACCCAGGGGATACCGAGGCGTTCGGCGGCCATGCCGCCGCCCGCGGTGAGCACGTCGGAGACGACGAGGTCGGGCAGCAAGGCGCTGAGCCCGGGCAGCATCTCGGACGCGATGTGGGCGGCGCGGGCATGGATGCGGGCACCGGCATCGGCATCGTCGTCCTCCGGACGCGGGGCCAGCCCGGCGAGCGGCGCGAGCGTCACCCCGTCCAGGTCGAGGCCGAGCCACCGCTCGCCGGTGAAGAGGACGGGCTCGTCGCCCGCCTCGGCCAGACGCAGGCTCAGGGCTATCGCCGGGATCGCATGCCCGGCGTCGGGCCCGGCCACCACCGCCACTCGCATCGGCTCAGACTGCCACACCCGCTCCGCGCTACCCGGTTGTGGAGGCGACGCCGGGAGTACCGGCCGCCGCTGCAGCGCCTCGGCGGTGGGGCTCGCCCGGGCTGTGCCCACCGCGTCGTACGTGCGAGCCTGGAAGCATGACGATGTCGGCAGGTGTCCCGTGAGGAGCGGCCATCCGGTGCCGGACCCCGTCGGTCCAGGGCAGGAGTCGGTGTGGGACTACCCACGGCCGCCCGTGGTCCGACGGAGCGACGAGCTGGTCGAGGTGTGGTTCGGCGGGCAACTCGTCGCGCGCACCCGCACCCCGTTGCGGCTGCTGGAGACGAGCCACCCGCCGACCTACTACCTGCCCCGGACATGCTTCGCCGAGGGGGTCCTGCGGCCGGTTCCCGGGAGCACGGTGTGCGAGTGGAAGGGACGGGCCGACTATTTCGACGTCGTGGCAGGCGGACACGTCGCCGAGCGTGCGGCGTGGCACTATCCCCGGCCGGTTGCCGGATACGAGGCACTCGTCGGGCATGTGGCAGTCATGCCGGGTCCGATGGACGGCTGTTTCGTCGACGGCGAGCGGGTGCGTCCCCAGGCGGGGGGCTTCTACGGCGGCTGGATCACCGATCGGGTGGTCGGCCCCTTCAAAGGCGGGCCCGGCAGTCGCTACTGGTGATCGCAGGGAGGGGCGGGCACGGCCGCGGCGACGGGCCCGAATCCGGGGACGGCCACCGATCGGCGCGGAGATCGGCGGCAACAGTCCCACGGGGTGGCCGTTCCGCGGCGGCGGCGGTCACGGATACGCCGACCAGAACTGGAGCACCTGCTCGCGGGTGGTGACCGTTCCGTTGTCGATGATCAGCAGTTCGTCCTCGTCGAACGTGTAGCGAACAGGTCCGGCCACGACGGTGAATCCGGCGGCGGCCGGGGCGGCGTCGGCCAGTTCGATGTCGGCACCGTCGCTGAGCCGCAGGCCCTTGTAGTAGAGGCGATCGAAGTCGTTGCGGCACACCAGGACCCGCGACTCCGACGTGCGCGCCACCGCGACGGCCTCGTCGGTCGAGTTGCAGCGCGGCCCGATGTCGTCGTCGAAGCCCCGGGTGTCCGCCTGCGCGACCGGGATGCGGTCCGGGCGGCTCTGCGGCGGGGCCGTGGTCGTCGGTGCGGACGAAGTGGTGGGGAGGTCGGTGACCTCCGCCGTGACCGTCGCGGGGGGCGGCACCACCGGACCGGGGCTGTCGATCTGCCCGGTGGCCGAGGTGTCGGCCCGCACATCCGGCTCCGGCGCCTCGCCGCGGCCGGGCAGGATCCACGTCAGCGATCCGACGAGCGCGAGGCCCACGACCGCGGCGCCCAGCAGCACGAGCAGCGGCCGACGGGAACGCGACGTCGGGTGTCCGGGCGGGGCGGTCGGACCGGCGGACACGGGGGCGGGTTCGGCGGCGGTGACCGCCCGGGTCGGCGCGGTGACGGGCTCGGTGACCGGCTCGGTGAGAGCGGCACGCGCGGCCGCGGCCAGCGCACCGCACGTGGGGAAGCGGTCCTCGGGGCGCTTGGCCATCGCGCGGGCGATCACATCGTCGAACGCGGACGGCAGGTCCGGCCGCGCCGCGGTGGGGCGCGGCGGGGGCAGATGCAGATGCGCGTGGACCAGATGGGCCGGCTCGGACCCCGGATACGGTGGCCGCGTCGTGAGCAGCTGATAGAGCGTGCACCCGAGGGCGTAGACGTCGGTCCGGGGGCCGAGGGGCCGCCCCTCGATCTGTTCGGGGGACGCGTACTGCAGGCTGGCGACGAGCATGCCGGTCTCGGTGACCGCCGTGCTGTCGAGGCTCTTCGCGATCCCGAAGTCCGCGAGCAGGACGCGCTCGGGTTCGCTCGCTCCGCTCGGCGTGAGCAGGATGTTCGCGGGCTTGACGTCGCGGTGCAGTATCCCGTGTGCATGCGCGTAATCGAGCGCGCGGGCGGTCTCGGACACGATGTGCACGGCGCGCCCCGGAGGCATCGGTCCCCTGCGCAGTGCACCCACCGCGTCGGTGCCGTCCACGTACTGCATCGCAATCCACAACTGGTCGCCGACATTGCCGCGGTCGTACACGGTGACGATGTTGGGATGTTCGAGCCGCGCGACGTGGTCGGCCTCCCGGAGGAACCGGCTGCGGTTTCCCGGGTTCGCGGTCGCCGACGGGTCGAGCAGCTTCAGCGCGATGAAACGCGGCAGGTTCGGATGCCGCGCCAGGTAGACGCTGCCCATCCCTCCCGTGCCGAGGCGGCGTTCGATACGGTACCCGGCGAACACGGAGCCGGTCTGCAGTTCTCCCACGGTGTCGTCCACTCCCGAGTCCGTCGCGGCGCCCGCCCGACAGCCGTCTCAGAATATCGCGCACGTGAAGAGTGCCGGGCCGGACGCTCCGGCGGTCAGGCCGACACATCCCCGGCGGCGTCGAGCGCCCGGGCCCGGTCGCCGGGCACGAGCCCGATCCGGGTGCGGCGGTCGAGGATGTCGTCGACGTCGAGGGCGCCCTCGTGGGTGACGGCAAATTCCAGTTCGGCGCGGCTGACGTCGAGCCCGGGGACGATCGGTTCCAGCCGGCGCGGGTCCGCGGCGAGCAGGGCCGCCTCGGTGCCGTAGCGCCGCACCAGGTTCGCCGGGGCGGCGACGGTGCGCAGCACGGCAGGAGTCGCGGCGCCGACGAGGGGGAGCCGCTGGGTGCGGCACGGCCCGACACGCAGTCCGGCCGTCTCGACGGCCGCGTCGACGGCGTCCTGCGCCATCCGCCGGTAGGTGGTGAGCTTGCCGCCGACGATGCCGATCGGACCGGACTCGGAGCGCACGACCGCGTGCCGGCGCGACAGGTCCGCGGTGCCGCCGCCGGTGTCGGTACCCGGCGCGGAAGAGTCGAGCAGCGGCCGCAGTCCCGCGAAGGTGCCGAGGACGTCGTTGCGGGTCAGGGGCACGGCGAGGGCCGTGTTGGCGGTGTCGAGGAGGAAGTCGATCTCACCGTCGGTGGCCTGCGGGACGTCGGGCAGCGCGCCGGGCGCCTCCTCGTCGGTCAGTCCCAGATAGATGCGGCCCAGCTGGGCGGGCAGCGCGAAGACGAACCGGTTGGTGGCGCCGGGAATCGGCACGGTGAGCGCGGCCGTGGGGTTGCCGAGGGCGGCGGCGGCGAGCACGAGGTGGGTGCCGCGGCTCGGTCGCAGCCGGATCGACGGATCCACCTGTCCCGCCCACACGCCCGCCGCGTTGATCACGGCGCGGGCCGTCACCCGCACCTCGGTGCCGGTGAGGGTGTCGCGCAGGGCGGCGCCGTCGGCCGTGACGGAGTGGGCGTCGACGCGGGTGAGGATGCGGGCGCCGTAGGAGGCGGCGGTGCGGGCGAGGGCGACGACGAGCCGGGCGTCGTCGACGAGCTGGCCGTCGTAGGCGAGCAGTCCCCCGCGC
>NZ_PCZU01000071.1:7233-12236 GCF_002887785.1 Rhodococcus sp. ENV425 | reverse complement strand
GGCACGGCGATCTCGCCGCCCGCAGGCGGAATCTGTGGATAACCGGTCCGGGTGTGGACAACCGGTTGCCGGGACGGATCGAGCCGGACCTGCGAACATGACCGAATCGTCCCGTCCGCACCCCGGAGGTTCGCATGGAGCTGTCCCGCGTGCTCGAGACCGTCGGCGGCGCCGTCGACGTGGTCGGGGTGGCGGTGATCGTCGTCGGTGCGGCGGTGGCGAGCTGGGTCGCCGTGCGGTCCTGGCGCCGCTCCGCCGCCGCACCGATCTACGAACGCTATCGGCGCGATCTCGGGCGGTCGATCCTGCTCGGTCTCGAATTCCTGGTGGCCGCGGACATCATCAAGACGGTCGCCGTCACCCCCACCTTCACCTCGGTAGGGGTACTGGCGGTCATCGTCCTCATCCGGACCTTCTTGAGCTGGTCCCTGCAGCTCGAGATCTCCGGCCGGTGGCCGTGGCAGAACGGCAGGACCGGGCCGCCGGCGGAGGAGTCGCCGGTCAGCTGAGCTCGGCGCGACGGCGCTGCAGGAAGCTGCGCTCGGCGGCGTTGGCGGTCCGCGCGAGCGCCGCGTCGTACGCCGCGGCGGCCTCCGGGATGCGGCCGAGCCGGCGGAGCATGTCGGCGCGCACCGCGTGGAACAGGTGGTAGCGGTCCAGGTCGAGGGCGTCGACGAGGGCGAGACCCGCGGCGGGGCCGTCGACCTCGGCCACCGCGACTGCCCGGTGCAGGGCGGCGACCGGGGTGGGTGCGACGACGAGCAGCTGATCGTAGAGCGCGACGACCTGCCGCCAGTCGGTCGTCTCGACCGTGGCGGCATCGCCGTGGACGGCGGCTATCGCGGCCTGGATCTGGTACGGGCCGGGCCGCCCGAGCCGCAGGCAGCGCCGGACGAGGGCCTGTCCCTCGGCGATCCGGTCGCGGTCCCACAGCCCGCGGTCCTGCTCGGCGAGGGGCACCAGATTCCCGGCGGCGTTCGTGCGGGCCGGTCGTCGCGCGTCGGCGAGCAGCAGCAACGCGAGCAGGCCCAGCACCTCGGGTTCGTCGGGCATGAGCTCGGCCAGCAGGCGGGCGAGCCGGATCGCCTCGGTGCACAGGTCGTCGCGGACCAGCCGGTCCCCACCGGCCGCGGTGTGCCCCTCGGTGAAGACGAGATAGACGACGGCGAGCACGGAGCCGAGGCGGGCGGGTAGCTCACCGGGGTCCGGAACGCGGTACGGGATGCGGGCGTCGCGGATCTTGCCCTTGGCGCGCACCAGCCGCTGCGCCATGGTCGTCTCCGGGACGAGGAAGGCCCGGGCGATCTCGGCCGTGGTCAGGCCGCCGAGCAACCGCAGCGTGAGGGCGACGCGGGCGGCGGGCGCCAGCGCGGGATGGCAACACGTGAAGATCAGGCGCAGCCGGTCGTCGGGCACGACGGTCTCCTCGCCGTCGACGGCGGTGTCCCCGGATTCGTGCAGCCGGGCGGCGTCGGCGTGCTTGCCGGCGCGGGCCTTCTCCCGGCGGATCCGGTCGATCGCGCGGCGCCGGGCGGTGGTGACGATCCACCCGGCCGGGCTCGGCGGCAGCCCGTCGACCGGCCACCGGGCGACGGCGACGGCGAACGCGTCCTGCACGGATTCCTCGGCCAGGTCGATGTCCCCGAAGGCGCGGACGAGCGCGGCGACCGCACGGCCGTGTTCGGCGCGGAACACGCGCGCGATCTCCGCGTCCGTCACCTCGGGCACGGGCGTGTCACCCGCAGTGCCCGCCCTGCAGCGGCCGCACCTCGATCGGCAGCGTGATCGCGCGGGCGAGCTTGCGGCCCCACTCCAGGGCGGCGTCGAGGTCGGGCGCTTCGATCACGGTGAACCCGCCGATGTGTTCCTTGCCCTCGAGGTACGGGCCGTCGGTGGTGAGGATGCCGTCGCCCGCGAGCCGGAGCACGGTGGCGGTGCTCGGGGGGTGCAGTCCCCCGGCGAACACCCAGACGCCGGCGGCACGCATCTCGGCATCGACGGCCTCGACGTCGCGCATGATCGGGTCGAGGAACTCCGGCGGCGGCGGGTCACCGTCGGGCTGGTAGATGCTCAGCAGGTACTGGGTCATGGCCGATCCTCCTCGCGGTGGCGGTCCCCGGCCCGGTGCCGGTGATCCAACCTGTACACGAACGGCCGGCGGGTGGATCGACATCCGGCGCGGAATTTTCTTCCTCCGCCGGTCAGCGGGAGGGCCGGCCCTCTTCGGCGGCGCGTTTCACCGCCCCGAGACGGCGGTCCCAGGCGTCGGCCAGCTCGGCGAGCCACCGGGCCGAGCCGTCCAGGGTCTCGGGGCGCGGGGTGTAGAGCACCTCCCGGCCGGCGCGGGCGGCGTCGACCAGGCCCGCGGTCTCGAGGATCTGGAGTTGCTTGACCACCGCCTGGCGCGAGACCGGGACCCGCCCGGCGAGCGTGGTGGCGCTGGCCCTCCCCAGTTCGGCGAGCGTGCCGAGGATGAGCCGGCGGGTCGGGTCGGCCAGCGCCGCGAGCACCGCGCCGACGGCGGAATCGGCGGGGTCAGGCACTCTCGACGTCCCGTTTGGCGATGTCGAGCTGCTGCCGCCAGCCGTCGGTATTGCCCTCGAACGCCTCGCGGCGCTGTGCCGGGGTCCCGTCCAGGGCGCCGAACCCGCTCTCGACGACGCGCAGGACGGTGCCGCCGCCCACCTCGGTGAGGACGAACTCGACGAGGGTGGCGGCGCCGTCACGGGGCGGCTCGTCGATCACCGCCGAGCAGCGGTACGCGAGGTATCGGGGCTCATCGGACGCCACCCGGTACATCGGGAACTTCCCGTACCGCGGGTCGTGGACGACGATCAGGTCGCCGTCGGTGGTCACGGTGTGCCCGGAACGGTCGCCGTCGCCGATCCACCAGCCGGGCCGGGCGACGAGCTGCCACACCCGAGCGGCGGGCGCCTCGATGCGGATCTCCCGTTCGATGCGGTCCTGCGTGTCCATGGGAACCTCCTCGTCCGATGACATGCAACTTCATGGTTGCACCTACCCGGACGATGTGCAACCGGACGGTAGCACCTACCGGTGGTTCAGCCGGCGACGGCCGCCGCCATCGCCTCCCGCGGGGCCGGCCGGCCGGTGAACTGCTCGACCTGGCCGAACGCCTGGTGCAGCAGCATCTGCAGGCCACCCACGACGACCGAGCCGTGCGCCGCGGCGGCCTCGGCGAGCGGCGTGGGCCACGGGTCGTAGATCGCGTCGAGGACGAACGGCGCGCGGCCGAGCTGCTGCGCGTAGGGCGCGGCCGCCGCCGCCGGCACGGTGCTCACCAGCGCGCCCGCGGACGCGCACACCTCCCCGAGTTCCGGGGCGTCGAACGGCAGCCAGCGCGGCTTCATGCCCACCGCCTCGGCACAGTCGAATGTCTCGGCGGCCCGGAGCTCGCTGCGGGCGACGACGGTCACCGACGTGACCCCGAGCTCGGCGAGCCCCACGAGGGCCGGGCGCGCCGTCCCCCCGGCCCCGACCACCACCGCCGAGGCGCCGGTCAGATCCCCGACGCCGGCGGCGCGCAGCGCGCCGGTGACGCCGTCGACGTCGGTACAGTCGGCCCGCCAGCCGTCCGCGGTCCGCACCAGGGTGTTGGCCGAGCCGATCAGCACCGCCCGGTCGGTACGCTCGGTGGCGAACTCGAGCGCCGCGAACTTGCCGGGCATCGTCACCGACACCCCGACCCACTCGGGGCCGAGCCCGGCCACCAGCGCCGGCAGCTGCTCGCCGGTGCATTCGATGCGCTCGTACGTCCAGTCCGTCAGCCCCAGCGCCCGGTAGGCCGCCAGGTGCAACAGCGGGGACTTCGAATGCGCGATGGGGCTGCCGAGGACCGCGGCCTTGCGGCCGCCGGTCACGATGTCATCTGCCACTGTCGAGGATTCCGCTTTCCAGAGCCTGCTGCGTATTCGTCAGGTGTTCGTCGTAGCTGTTGGTGAACAGGGTCGTGCCCTGGGCGTCGATGGTCACGAAGTACGTCCAGTCCCCCGCCTCCGGGTTCTCCACGGCCTGCAGCGCCTCGATGCTCGGCGACGAGATCGGCGTGGCGGGCAGTCCGGGGCTCGCGTACGTGTTCCAGGGGGTGACCTGCGCCCGGTCGGCGTCGGTGGTCGCCAGCTCGGTTTCGTCGAGGGCATAGTTGACCGTCGAGTCGAACTGCAGCGGCTGCCCGATCTTCAGGCGGTTGAGGATCACCCGCGCGACCTTCGCGAAGTCGTCCGGCAGCGCCTCGCGTTCCACGAGGGACGCGGCGACGAGCATCTCGTACGGGGTCAGCCCGACCTTCGCCGCGGCCTGGGTGATGCCGGTCTCGTCGTAGCGCTGCGCGCTGGTGGAGACGAGGTACCGCAGGATCTCGGCGGCCCCGGCACTGGGGTCGAAGTCCCAGCGGCCCGCCGCGATGAGCCCCTCGAGCTGACGGTTGCGGTCGGGCACGTTCGCGACCGCGCCCCGCGCCCATTCCGGCACGCCGAGCGCGGCGAGGTCGGTGCTCGCGCCGGCCGCGTCGAGCTCCTCGTACGTCAGGCAGGTGCGCTGCCCGTCGCGGTCGAGGCAGCTGGCCTCCGCGATGAGGGTGTAGATGCCCTTGCGCACCGCGCCGGTGTTGACGTCACGGATGTCGTGCAACTGCCGGCCCTCGGAGATCACCACCGCCCCCACCCGGTTCGCGGGGTCGACCAGGGCGGCGACGGCCTCGCGGGCGGGAAGCCGGCTGGCGATCGAGTAGAAGCCCGGCTGCAGCGAGTTCATGCCGGGGTCCTGGACGGCGGCGTTGTAGAAGGCATCGGAGCTGGCGACGATGTCCGCCTCCTTGAAGGCGGCGCCGATCTGCTCGGCGGTGTCGCCCGGGTGCACCTGCACCACGACGGCGGGACCGCCCGCACCGGTGTAGTCGGGCGGCAGGTCCGGGCCGGTGAATTTCTGGTAGGCGAAGAATCCGCCGCCGAGGAGCAGGACCAGCACGGCCGCGACGGCGAGGA
>NZ_PCZU01000071.1:0-7202 GCF_002887785.1 Rhodococcus sp. ENV425 | reverse complement strand
TCCGGCCGCGGGTGCGGCGGGCCCGGGCCGAGCGGGCGTGGGCCCGGCGGGCCGGGGACACCCCGACGGTTTCGGGGGCGGCGCGGTCGGCGGAGTCGGTCCAGTCCCGCCCTGCGGCCGGCGTCTCGGCGTATCCGCGGGGGTCGTCGTCCACCGCGGCGTAGCCGAACTGGTCGTAGCCCGCCTCGTCGTAGGCCGGCCGCTGCTCGTAGTCGTCGTACCGGTAGGCCCCCGGCTCGGGGTCGTACCCGTCGTGGTCGCGGGGGTCGTAGTCCCGGGGCTCGTAGCCCTGCGTCTCGTAGCCCTGTGTCTCGTAGCCCTGCGTCTCGTGGGCCCGGGCCTCGAAGGTGTCGTGGCCCGGCCCGTCGGTGGGAGTCCGGCCGTGGGGATCGAGGTCCTGCCGGTCGTGGCGGGGGTCGGGCTGCGACGGGGCGCCGGGGGCGTAGTCGTCGAGCCGGTAGACGTGCTCGGTGGTCGGCGCGTCGTCGAAGGGATGTCCGGCGGCCGGATGCGGTGGGTGCTCGTATCGGTAACCGTCCCCGGCCGGGGCCGGCGGCTCCGGGACGTCGGGCCCCGGAGAACCGTGCCGCGGCCGGTACCACTCGTCCTGCTGCGCGGGTCCGAAGCCGGAGCGCCCCCCGGGGAAGTCGTGGTCCGCCCCGGTGGACTCGTCGTCCGGCCGCCCGTGCCGGCTCACTGCCCGCTCCCCGGCTTGCCGTCCTCGGCCACGTTCACAACTGCACTCCGCTCGTCCAACCAACCCTGCAAGATGGCGACGGCGGCGGCCTGGTCGATCACCGGCCGCGCACCGCGCGCGCTGACTCCGCTCTCGCGGAGCGCCCGCGCCGCAGTGACCGTCGTGAATCGTTCGTCGGCCATCCGCACAGGGATCCCGGTCAGGCGCCGGCGCAGCCGTCCCGCGAAATCACGGGCCAGTTTCGCGGCCTTGCCGGGCTCCCCGCGCAGGGTCTGCGGCAGTCCGACGATAACCTCCACGGCCTCGTACTCCGTGACGATGTCCACAATGCGCCGGATATCCGGCGCGTCGGACCCGCGTTCCTTCGAGCGGGGCACGGTCTCGACCGGAGTGGCCAGGATGCCGTCAGGGTCGGACGAGGCGACCCCGATTCGGACACTTCCGACATCGATGCCGATGCGGCGGCCGCGGCCGGGGTCGTCGACGCCCGGACGGTCGGGACCGGCGAAGTCGGCCACGATCAGCCGGCCAGCTCGCTCAGCCGGGCCCGGAACGCGGTCAGCGCCGCAGGGATCCCGGCCGGATCGGATCCGGATCCCTGCGCCATGTCGGGCTTGCCGCCGCCGCGGCCACCGATGGCGGGCCCGAAGCTCGACACCAGGTCGCCGGCCTTGATGCCCCTCGCCTGGGCCGCCTTGGTGGTGGCGACGACGAACGGCACCTTGCCGTCGGCGGAACCGAGCAGCAGCACCACGGCGGGCTCGCTGCCGAGCCGGCCGCGGACGTCGGAGGCGAGGCTGCGCAGGTCGTTCCCGGCCACGCCCTCGGGGGCGGTCTCGGCGACGACGAGAAGATCCCCGGTGCGCTGCGCCTTCTCGGCGAAGGTGCCGGCCGAGGCGAGCACCGCGGCGGCGCGGGTGCGTTCGAGCTCCTTCTCGGCCACCTTCAGCCGCTCGATCAGGGATTCGACCCGTGCGGGCACCTCCTCGGAGGGCACCTTCAGCGTCGAGGAGAGACCCGCGAGCAGCGCCCGTTCCTTGGCCAGGTGCCGGTACGAGTCCAGGCCGACGTACGCCTCGACGCGGCGCACGCCCGAACCGACGGACTGCTCGCCGAGCAGGGTGACGGTGCCGACGTGGGAGGAGTGCTCGACGTGGGTGCCGCCGCACAGCTCCATCGAGAACGGGCCGCCGATCTCCACGACGCGGACCTCGTCGCCGTAGTTCTCGCCGAAGAGCGCCATCGCGCCCATCTTCTTGGCCTTGTCCAGGTCCGTGACGAAGGTGTTCACCGGGTAGTTCGCGGCGACGGCCTCGTTGGTGACGGCCTCGATGTCGGTCTTCTGCTGCTCGCTGAGCGCGCCGGGCCAGGAGAAGTCGAACCGCAGGTAGCCCGGCTTGTTCAGCGAGCCGGCCTGCACGGCGTTGGGGCCGAGGACCTCACGCAGCGCGGCGTGGACCAGGTGGGTACCCGAGTGGCCCTGGGTGGCGCCCTTGCGCCAGGACGGGTCGACCTGCACGAGCACGGCATCGCCCTCGGTGACCTGTCCCTCGAGCACGGTCACCTTGTGCACCCACAGCTGCTTGGCGATCTTCTGGACGTCGTTGACCTTGATGCGCAGGCCGCCGGCGGTGATGGTGCCGACGTCGGCGATCTGGCCGCCGGACTCGGCGTAGAGGGGGCTGCGGTCGAGGATCAGCTCGACGTCCTGGCCGGCCTGCGCCGCGTGCAGCCGCTCGCCGCCGGTGATGACGGCCAGCACCGTCGCCTCGGTCACCAGCTCGGTGAAGCCGGTGAACTCCGTGGGGCCGCGGTCGAGCAGCTCCTTGTAGACGGTCAGGTCGGCGTGGGCGTGCTTGCGGGCGCGGGCGTCGTCCTTCGCGCGCTGGCGCTGCTCGGCCATGAGGGAACGGAACCCGTCCTCGTCGACGGTCAGGCCCGCCTCGGAGGCCATCTCCAGCGTCAGATCGATGGGGAACCCGTAGGTGTCGTGCAAGGTGAAGGCCTCGGTGCCGCCGAGGACGGACCTGCCCTGCGCCTTCGCGGTCTCGACCGCACCCTCGAACAGCTTGCTGCCGGTGCCCAGGGTCTTGAGGAACGCGGTCTCCTCGCCGACGGCGACGGTCTCGATGCGCGAGTAGTCCGTGGCCAGTTCCGGGTAGGACGGGCTCATGGTGTCGCGCACGACGGCCATGAACTCGGCCATCGTCGGCGTGTCGGCGCCGAGCAGCCGGGCCGAGCGCACGATCCGGCGCAGCAGGCGGCGCAGCACGTAGCCACGACCGTCGTTGCCGGGGTTGACGCCGTCGACGATGAGCATCGCGGCGGTGCGGGCGTGGTCGGCGATGACGCGGAACCGCACGTCGGAGGCGTGGTCGGCGCCGTAGACGCTGCCGGTCAGCTCGGCGGCCTTGTCGATGACCGGGCGCAGCAGGTCGGTCTCGTAGACGTTCTCGACGCCCTGGAGCAGGAACGCGACGCGCTCGACGCCCATGCCGGTGTCGATGTTCTTCTTCGGCAGCGGCCCGAGGATCGGGTAGCCCTCCTTGGCGCCGCCCTCACCGCGCTCGTTCTGCATGAACACGAGATTCCAGATCTCGATGTAGCGGTCCTCGTCGGCCTCCGGGCCGCCCGGGGCGCCGTACTCGGGGCCGCGGTCGTAGAAGATCTCCGAGCAGGGGCCACACGGGCCGGGGATGCCCATGGACCAGTAGTTGTCCTTCATGCCGCGACGCTGGATGCGCTCGGCGGGGACACCGATCTTGTCGTGCCAGATCGAGTACGCCTCGTCGTCGTCCAGATACACCGTCGCCCAGAGCTTCTCGGGATCGATGCCGTAGCCGCCGTCCTCGACGGGGCTGGTCAGCAGCGACCACGCATGGCCTATCGCCTCTTCCTTGAAGTAGTCGCCGAACGAGAAGTTGCCCGCCATCTGGAAGAACGTGTTGTGCCGGGTGGTGATGCCCACCTCCTCGATGTCGAGGGTGCGCACGCACTTCTGCACCGATGTCGCGGTGCTGAACGGCGGGGTCTGCTGGCCGAGGAAGTAGGGCACGAACGGGACCATGCCGGCGTTGACGAACAGCAGGTTCGGGTCGGCGAGGATCAGCGACGCGCTGGGCACCTCGGTGTGGCCGGCCTTCACGAAATGGTCGAGAAAGCGCCTGCGGATCTCGTGGGTCTGCACGTCGATGGTCCTCTTTGTCTGACGGTGTGGGCTGCCGAACCCGCGCGGGCACGGCGAATCGGCCATCGTTCAGCTTATCGCGCGGGCGACGGTGGCCGTTCTCGCCACCCGCGCCGCTCCGTCCCCCGCCGGGGGGCGAGCGAATGTATCGTTCACCTCCGTAGTCCGACGGCATGGTTCATTCGCTCGGCGCCTGCCGCGCGACCTGCGGCGCACGCGGTGCCCTACCGTTCGCCGCGCACGATCCGGCGCAGCTTGGGCACCCGCTGCGCCAGCTCGCGCTCGGCGCCGTGGCCGGTCGGGGTGTAGTAGTCGACGCCGACGAGTTCGTCCGGCGCGTACTGCTGCGCCAGCACGCCGTCGGGGTGGTCGTGCGGGTAGCGGTAGCCGACGGCGTTACCGAGCTTCTGTGCGCCGGCGTAGTGACCGTCGCGCAGATGCGCCGGCACCGACCCGGACCGGCCGGCCTTGACGTCGGCGATCGCGGCGCCGAGCGCGGCGGTCACCGCACCCGACTTGGGCGCGGTCGCGATGTGGATGGTGGCCTGCGCCAGGGCGAGCTGCGCCTCGGGCATGCCGACGAGCTGCACGACCTGCGCGGCCGCCGTCGCGGTCTGCAGCGCGGTGGGATCGGCCATACCGACCTCCTCGCTGGCCTGGATCATCAGCCGCCGCGCGATGAACCGCGGGTCCTCCCCCGCGACGATCATCCGCGCGAGATAGTGCAGCGCCGCGTCGACGTCGGAGCCGCGCAGCGACTTGATGAACGCGCTCGCGACGTCGTAGTGCTGGTCGCCGTCGCGGTCGTAGCGCACCGCGGCCTTGTCGATGCTCGACTCGACGGTCGGCAGGTCGATCGTCGCGCCCGTACCGCCGCGGTCGAGCGCGGTCTCGGCCGCCGCCTCGAGCGCGGTCAGCGCGCGACGTGCGTCTCCGCCCGCGAGGCGCACCAGGTGGTCGAGCGCGTCGTCGGTGATCTCCACACCGCCGCCGAGACCGCGTTCGTCGGTGCGGGCCCGCTCGAGCAGGGCCCGGACGTCGTCCGGGCCCAGCGGCTGCAGCTGCAGCACCAGCGAGCGGGACAGCAGCGGGGCGACGACGGAGAACGACGGATTCTCGGTGGTGGCCGCCACGAGCAGCACGATCCGGTTCTCCACCGCGGCGAGCAGCGCGTCCTGCTGGGTCTTGGAGAAGCGGTGCACCTCGTCGATGAAGAGCACGGTCTGTTCACCGGCGCCCAGGCGGCGACGGGCCAGGTCGATCACGGCCCGCACGTCCTTGACGCCGGCCGACAGCGCGGACAGCGCCTCGAAGCGGCGGCCGGTGGCACCGGAGATGAGGGAGGCCAGGGTGGTCTTGCCGGTCCCCGGCGGGCCGTAGAGCACGACGGACGCGGCGCCGGAGCCCTCGACGAGGCGGCGCAGCGGCGCACCGGGGGCGAGCAGGTGCTGCTGGCCGACGACTTCGCTCAGGTCGGCCGGGCGCATCCGCGCGGCGAGCGGCGCGTTCGGTCCGGCACCGCGGGACGGGCGCGACGCCGGTGGTACGGGTGCGGGGTCGGGCTCGGTCGGGCGGGGGGTCTCGAACAGGGCGTCCGGTCCGGCTGGTTCCTCCGCTCCGAAGAAGGTGCTCACCCCACGACGCTACCGTCCCGGCCCGACGGCGGGTCGGGCCGACGGCGCGTGAACCGGCCGTGAACGTTCGGGACATTCCGTCGCGGTACTTGCTCATCGCGGGGGACGCTGGTCTGATCGTCCGGTGCCTCCCACCGAAACCCGTGTCGTGTCGCGACGGACCGCGCTGCGCGCGGGCGGCGTCGCCCTCGGCGCCGCGGCCCTGGCGGCCGTCTCCGTCTCCCCCGCCGCGGCGGAGAGCGTCGTGTTCGCGCACGGCGTGGCCTCCGGCGATCCCCTACCCGACCGGGTGATCCTGTGGACCCGCGTCACGCCCGCCCCGGACGCCGTGCCCGGTTCCGGCCTCGGCGCCGCGACGACGGTCCGCTGGGAGATCGCCACCGACGGCGACCTCCGCGACGTGGTGGCCTCGGGGTCCGTGACGACGTCCCCCGCGTCCGACCACACGGTCAAGATCGATGCGACGGGCCTCGAGCCGGACACCGCCTACTTCTACCGCTTCACCGCCGGCGACGCGGCCTCCCCGGTCGGCCGCACCCGCACCGCGCCCGGGCCGGGGTCCGAGCTGAACCGGCTACGGTTCGCGGTGGTGTCGTGCTCGAACTGGGAGGCCGGGTTCTTCGGCGTCTACCGGCACCTGGCGGCGCGCCCGGACCTCGACGCCGTCGTGCACCTCGGCGACTACCTGTACGAGTACGGCACGGGCGAATACGCCTCCGGCGGCAACCGGGTGGTGCGCCCGCACGACCCGCGGCACGAAATCGTCACCCTCGCCGACTACCGGATCCGGCACGGCCAGTACAAGAGCGATCCCGATCTGCAGCGGCTGCACGCGCTGCTGCCGTGGATCGTGGTGTGGGACGACCACGAGAGCGCCAACGACGCGTGGTCCGGCGGCGCCCAGAACCACGACCCCGCCGTCGAGGGAGCCTGGGCGGAGCGACGGGCCGCGGCCCTGCAGGCCTACCTGGAGTGGCAGCCCCTCCGGCCGGGCGGCACCGCCGACGCGCCCCGGCTGTACCGGCGGCTGCAGTTCGGGGACCTGGCCGAGCTGTCGATGCTGGATCTGCGCAGCTATCGCACCGAGCAGGTGCACGGGCGCCGCATCGACGACCCGGCGCGCACCATCACCGGCGCGGAGCAGATGGCGTGGCTGACCGCGGGCGTGACGAGTTCGGGCACGCGATGGCAGCTCATCGGGAACCCGGTGATGATCGCCCCGGTGCTGCTGCCGCCCCTGGACGAGCGGACCACGGCGGCGCTGACCGCAGTTGCGGGGCTCCCCGCGGCGGGGGCACCGTTCAACGTCGACCAGTGGGACGGCTATCCCGCCGACCGGCGACGGCTGCTCGACGCGATTCGTGCCTCCGGCCGCGACGTGGTGTTCCTCACCGGCGACATCCACTCGTCGTGGGCCGCCGACATCCCCGTCGACGCCGCGAACTACCCCGGCGCGGGCACCGTGGCCACCGAACTGGTGGTGCCGTCGGTGACCTCGGCGAATATCGACGAGATGCTGGGCGTCGCGCCCCGCACCGTCACCCCGTCGATCGAGGCGGCGGTGTTGGCGACGAACCACCACATCCGGTACGTCGAACTGGACTCGCACGGCTTCGGTGTCCTCGACGTGACACCCGACGCGGTGCAGATGGACTGGCTGTACGTGCTCGATCCGACCGACCCG